>ONTY01000036.1 GCA_900320815.1 uncultured Pseudomonadota bacterium | reverse complement strand
TGGGGTATCTATTCATTGCCTGCAATTAATGCGGGCAATGAAGCATTTATTATGATAGTATATTATCAGCGTCGCCTGCTCACCGAGGCTTCATTGACGGGGAAGGTGAAGTAGGTGTCGGCATACGGCTCATCTGCCAGCGTGAAGTGCCACCACTCCTCGGCCAGCGGCTTGAAACCGTGCGCCAGCATCGCCTCGCGCAGCAGCATGCGGTTTTGGTACTGCTCGCGCGTGAGGGCGGTGAAGTCCGGGTGGCTGCGCAGGCCGAAAAAGTCAAAGGTGCCGCCCATGTCCGCTTCTTTTCCTGCCCGCATGTCAAAGAGCGTCAGGTCCACCGTGCTGCCCCGGCTGTGGCCGGAGTGCTCCATGATGTAGCCACGGGCAAAGAGTTCGCTTTTGTCCAGGTCGGGATAGAAGTAGGGCTTCATGCGCGTGTCGGCGCTGTCTTTGGCCCAGCGCACAAAGTGCAAGACGGCTTGTTGCGGGCGGTAGGCGTCGTAAATCTTGAGGCGATACCCCTTGGCAAGCACGTCGCGGCTGACCGCCGCCAGCGCCGCTGCCGCTTCTTTGGTCAGCAGCGCAGTGGGCTGCTCGTAGCCGTCGATGCGCGCGCCCACAAAGTTGTAGGTGGAGTAGTAGCGGATGTCCAAAATGGCGTCGGGCACGGCGTCGGTGAGCAGCACAAAGCCGCTGGCATCGTCAGACAGCCGCACGCCGTGCGCGCCAGTGGTGCTGGCGTCTGGCACGACGGTTTTGGCGCCGCTGCAGCCGGCAAGCACAGTGAGCAGCATGGTGGCAATGAACAGGAGGGCGGTGCGTGCTTTCATGGTGTTGGCTCCTTTGCACTTGGGATTCGGGTTCATCCACAGCCGCCCGCAGGCGCGGGTGGCGTGCTCTGGGATGGTGCACCCAAACGGCGCCGTCTCCAACTGGCACGGAGGGGCGTCGTCAAGCCCGTGCTGCCCGTTTTTCTCCGCCGTCTTGTGGCAGTGCGTCGTGGCACGCTGAATCCCACAATATGCCAGGGTGCGGCAGGCGATAATAATTGGCTTCCATTTCCTGATTATAAATCAGCGGCAGCTGTGCCTGTTGTGCGCCATGCGATTCTTCCTTGCCAGAAAAACGCCCCATCGCACCAGACAAATACTCTTCAATTATTTCTGAACATATCCAGCGGCGGTTGAGACGTTCGGCGACTTCGCCAGTCACGCAACTGCCTCCAAACGGGTCATACACCATATCGCCTTCGTCGGTGAGCATGCGGATGAAGTATTCCGGCAACGCAGCAGGAAAGCGCGCAGGATGCGCCTTGATGCCTTTGCTCTGGCAATAACGTAAATAAAAGCTGTTGCTTTCAGTGTTGGGAATGGCAATGAGGTTGGGCGGTATGGCGGCTCCGTTATCGATGGCAAAGTTTTCACTGATGTCGTGCCCGGATGGCCGTTTTTTGGCTTTGTAGCCTTTTTCCAGCAGGGTTTTCATGCTGGGGCTGTAGGGCTGCAGCACACGCCGGTTGCTGGCCTTCGGCCAAGGGGAGGGAGAAAGCCACCATACGGTGTTGACGGCATCCTTGACGCGAATGCGGCGGATATTGACCCACTCGGCGGGCGATGGTAACTTGGAGGGGTTCCACCAATAAAACTCCTGTGCCAGATGAAAGCCGTATTCTTCGCACAGCATCAACAGCAGTTTGAAGTGGTACAGGCTGCGCGTTGGCTGCCCCGGCACCCAGGCTCCACCAATATCAATGACAAGGCTGCCGCGCTGCCGCAGCAACCTTTTGAAGTGTTCGGCAAACGGACGGAACCACTCAAGGTATTGGGGAGCATCGGCGTTGCCATATTCCTTTTTCCGCACCAGTCCAAATGGGGGGCTGGTCATGATAAGGTCAACGCTGGCCGCTGGCATATCTGCCATGACTGCCAGGCTGTCCCCGTGGAAAATTTTCCCATGCCGGGTTTCGTGGAAGAGCACCGGTGTTTCCTGCCGCATTTCTGTCATAGAGCTTTTTCAATGTTGATGGTTTTGATCGCCATCGCACTGCCCGCTTCGCGCCTGAAAGCAGCGGCAATGCTGGCTGGGTTGGTTTTGACGGCTTCGATATCGTGGCGGTCAATCATCACGATGCACAAGTTGGAGTCCTGCATCACTTTGTTCGCATAGCGGCGGGCGTCGGCACCAATTTCCCCCGTACTGACCATGACGATGACGTTGCTCTTGAGAAAATAGGTCAGCCCAACTTCTTTGGCAACATCGTCAAGGCAAACATACGCGGTGTTCTTGCACTGAATTTGCCAGCGGGAATACACCAGGCGCGCTGAATGAAACAGCAAATCAATTTCTGCCCCGCCCGTACTGGGCACGCTGCGCAAGCGCGTGGCAATGTATTCCATGCCCAAGATACGCATGAGTTTGAAAGCGAGGGCTTCAAGCGCCAGTCCAGCGCGGTGGCGCTCAGATGAATCAAGCTCGCCAATCACAGATGCCAGAGGCGTTTTGAGGAGTTCGATGAGCCTGGGGTCAAGCTGCGCCCGCAATTGATTGAAAAGCGGTTCCACAATGTCGGCGTTGAGTTTTTCTGTCGGGGCAACTCGCGTTGGTTTGGCGCCGCGCCCGTCTGTGGCTTTTTCAAACGTGATATATCCAGCATCTCGCAGGGGCTGTAAAATTGCTTTTGGCAGGCTTTTATCAGGAAAACGCACACTATAGACGGATGCAGCCAAATCCCTGATGATGTTTGCAGGCTGCATTTTTACCTCGCCCGTGTTGGCAAGTGCCAGCAAAAAAGCTCTTTGTTCTTGCGAGAAGCCAGCCAACGCAGCGAGTTCATCGCTGTTCGTGCCAGTGAGCTCATGTATTCTGTTTTCGTCCACACGCCAACTGCTGCCGATAAACACGCCTGCCTTTGCCAGCCACAGGCGCATCATGCTGGGGTGTTTGCCGCCTCTTGGAAAATGTATGCCTCTGGCTTCAAGGGCATGGCGCAGCGCATCCAGTGTGTGCGGGCAAGTTCGAGCAGGCGGGGCAATTGCACTTGTGAAGGAGAAAATTCACTGCCAAAGGGCAAGTCGCTTTTTTGCACGTTCATTTTTTCTATTTTCCCGCTGCTGCCGCCATTGCGCTTCGCAGACGGCGGCTGCGGGCGCGTTTTCAGGCCGGCACGCCGATGATGACGCTGGAGGCCTTAATCATCGCTGTGGCCGCCTGGCCCGCGCGCAGGGCAAGGCGCCGGCAGCTTTCCATCGTGATGATGGCCACCACGGTGTCGCCGCCGGGCAGTTCAATGTCCACTTCGGCGTTCACAGCGCCTTCGCGCACCTGCGCGACTGTGCCCGCCAGCAGGTTGCGCGCAGAAAAGCGCGCGCCACTGGTGTCGGTGAGGATGATGACGCTGGAGGCTTTGACAAGGGCGAACGCTTTGGCGCCTTCTTTCAGGCCGAGTGCCTCGCTGGAGGCACGCGTGATGATGGCCACGATGCCCTGCCCGCCGGGCAAGGTGAGTTCAACCTCGTCATTGACGGCGCCTTGGGTGACGCGGCTGACGCTGCCGGCAAAGCAGTTGCGGGCGCTGGTTTTCATGAGTCTGTGTCCTTTGCAAGGGAAAAATGGAAGGGGCGCTATTGTCTGGTACGGGATAACGCGCAGCGCGGACAATCGTGCGCCCATGAATACAGCCGTCTCTTCTGCCTCCTCCTCCCCCTCTCCCGCGCCGACTGGCAAAACGTCCTGGCGCGCAGCGCTGGCCGCGTATCTGCTGCCCGCAAGCCGCCGCATGCTGGCGCTGGGCTTTGCCGCCGGACTGCCGTATCTGCTGGTGGTGGGCACGCTGTCGTTTCGGCTGCGCGAAGCGGGCATTGACCGTGCCGACATTGGCCGCCTAAGTTGGGTGGGGCTGGCGTATGCCTTCAAGTGGGTGTGGGCGCCGCTGGTGGACCGCGTGCCGCTGCCGTGGCTGACCCGGCGCTTTGGGCGGCGGCGCGCCTGGCTGCTGGCCGCGCAGGCGCTGGTGATGGTGGGGCTGGTGGGCATGGCGCTGCTGAACCCGCAAGAGCAGCTTGGGCTGCTGGTGGCGTGCACGCTGCTGGCGGCGTTTGCCTCGGCCACGCAGGACATTGCGCTGGATGCGTACCGCATTGAATCGGCGCCAGCCGAGCAGCAGGCGGCGCTGTCGGCGTGCTACCAGACGGGCTATCGGCTGGCGATGATTTGGGCAGGCGCAGGGGCGCTGTGGCTGGCGGGGGCGACGGAGGGTGCGGGCGCGGCGGCGGCGCGCATCTACGACAACAGCGGCTGGATGTGGGCGTATCTGGCGATGGCGGCGACGATGCTCGTGGGTGTGTTCATGGTGTTGCGCGCGCCTGAAAGAAAAGCGCCTGCCAGCCTCGATGCTGATGCCGCCGCTGCGCCACCGGGCACATTCGGGCAGCGCGTGCTGCGCTGGCTGCGGGGGAGTTTTGTGGCGCCGTTCGAGGAGTTTTTCGGGCGCTATGGCTGGCAGGCGGCGCTGCTGCTGGCGCTCATTGGCACGTATCGCATCAGCGATGTGGTGATGGGGGTGATGGCCAATCCGTTTTATGTGGATATGGGCTTCACAAAACTGCAGGTGGCGGCGGTGGCAAAAACCTGGGGCGTGGGCATGACGATTGCGGGTGCGTTTGTCGGCGGCGCGCTGGCGCTGCGCTTTGGCGTGATGCGCGCGCTGGCGCTGGGGGCGGTGCTGGCGGCGGCGAGCAACCTGCTGTTTTCCTGGCTGGCGGCGGCAGGGCAGTCAGGTGTGCTGGCGCTGGCTGCGGTGATTTCTGCCGATAACCTGGCAGGGGGCATTGCCTCGTCGGCGTTTGTGGCGTATTTGAGCAGCCTGACAAACATCCGCTACTCGGCCACGCAATATGCGCTGTTTTCCTCGCTCATGCTGCTGGGACCAAAGCTGCTGGCGGGGTTTTCCGGAGATTTTGTCAATGCCTATGGCTACCAGACGTTCTTTAGCTGCACGGCGCTGCTTGGCGTGCCGGTGCTGGCGCTGGTGTGGCTGGCGGCGCGCGAGGCGGGACGGCAGCCACAATAGCGGCGACCGCTTTTATATACCCATCATCTTTTTTGCTTGATGCCAGCAGATTACGCCGGCAATGATGGCATACCAAAGCAAAGCAGCTGCCACTCCAACAAGGATGTGGTGAGTATCCACAAATTGCCAGCGCAACATGCGGGCAAAGCAACATCAATAGCGAGAGTATAAAAATGACACCGCAGCACGGCGGCACAGATGCGCTGGGCGCCGCGCGCCATGACCTCTCAACAAATGCCAACGCGTGCGGTGCGTGGTTGCCGGCGCTGCGCGCGGTGCAGGCGGCGGAGGCGCGCCGCTATCCGGACCCGGCCTACACGCAGCTCACCGCCCAGCTTGCTGCCTGGCACGGCGTGGCGCCGGAGCGCATCGTGCTGGGCGCGGGCGCCAGCGAACTCATCAGCCGCCTCGCCTGTGCCGCTGCACTGGAGGGGGCGCGCCACTTTTGGGCGCCACCGCACGCCTACGGCGACTACGCACGCGCCTCGGCTGCTGCCGGGCTGGTGCGCGCGGCAGCACCCGAGGCTGCCGCGCTGCTGTGGGCGTGCGAGCCATCCAGCCCACTGGGGCAGGCGGCGGCAGATTTGCCGCTGCTCTCGCGCACTACCGCCGCAACCGGTGCCGCGCTGGTGCTGGATTTGGCCTACGCGCCGCTGCGCCTGGATGGCGCCCCCTCCTTGCCGCCAGTGGCGCGGCAGCGGCTGTGGCAACTCATCACGCCCAACAAGGCACTCGCCCTTACCGGCGTGCGTGCGGCGTATGCCATCGCCCCGCTGAAAGAAACGCCACTGGCGGCGCGTGTGCGCGCCCTGGCGCCTTCATGGGTGGTTGGCGCGCACGGCGCGGCGATGCTGGAGCACTGGGCCAGCCCCGCCGCGCATCGCTGGCTGGCGGCGTGCCGCGTGCGGCTGCGGCTGTGGCGCACGCGGCAGGTGCAGCGGCTGCGCGCTGCGGGATGGCAGCCGCTGCCTTCGTGCGCCAATTTTTTTGTTGCGCGCCCGCCCTGCCCTGCCGATGCGCTCCCCGCGCTGCTGGCGGCGCTGCGCGCGCACGGCTTCAAGCTGCGCGACTGCGCCAGCTTTGCCTTGCCGGGCTGCGTGCGCATGGCGGTGGTGCACCCAGCCGTGCAGGATGCGTTGCTGGCAGCTTGGGAAAAAGCAACTGGTATTGCTTCATTGCCCGCGCATCAAGCGGGCAATGAATAACGTCGGCGAGGAGTATTTTATTCAGAGGCCGGCTGCGGCGCGCAGCGCCTCGGCCCGGTCGGTGCGCTCCCAGCTGAACTCCGGCTCATCGCGCCCGAAGTGGCCGTAGGCCGCGGTTTTGGAATAGATGGGGCGCTGGAGATCCAGCATTTCAATGATGCCGCGCGGGCGCAGGTCAAAGTGCTCGCGCACCAGGGCGGCGAGTTTTTCCTCCGGCACGGCGCCGGTGCCTTGGGTGAAGACGCTGATATTGATGGGTTCGGCCACGCCGATGGCGTACGACACCTGAATCTGGCAGCGGCGCGCCAGGCCGGCGGCGACGATGTTTTTGGCCACATAGCGCGCGGCGTAGGCGGCGCTGCGGTCGACTTTGGTGGGGTCTTTGCCGCTGAACGCGCCGCCGCCGTGCGGGCACGAGCCGCCGTAGGTGTCGACGATGATTTTGCGGCCCGTCAGCCCGCAGTCGCCCTGCGGCCCGCCGACGACAAAGCGCCCGGTGGGGTTGATGAGAAAGCGGGTGCCCTTGAGCCACTCGGCGGGCAGCACGGGGCGGATGATTTCTTCAATCACGGCCTCGATGAAGCTCGCCTTCATCTTGGTCGCCGTCTCGCTCTGGTCGGGCGAGTGCTGCGTGGAGAGCACGACGGTTTCAATGCCGTGCACGCGCCCATCTTCGTAGCGCATCGTCACCTGGCTCTTGGCGTCGGGGCGCAGAAAGGGCAGCTTGCCGCTTTTGCGCAGCATCGCCTGGCGCTCCACGAGGCGGTGCGCGTAGTAAATCGGCGCGGGCATGAGGGCGTCGGTCTCGTCGCAGGCGTAGCCGAACATCAGCCCCTGGTCGCCGGCGCCGGTGTTTTTGTAGTCGTCGCTGGCGTGGTCCACGCCCTGCGCGATGTCGTTGCTCTGCTTGTCGTAGCAGACCATGACGGCGCAGCCCTTGTGGTCAATGCCGAAGTCGGTGTCGTCGTAGCCGATGCGCCGCAGCGTCTGGCGCGCCGTCTGGATGTAGTCCACGTTGGCGTTGGCGCTGATTTCGCCCGCCAGCACGACAAGGCCGGTGTTGGTGAGCGTCTCGGCGGCCACGCGCGCTCTGGGGTCTTGCTCGAGCAGCGCGTCGAGGATGGCGTCGGAAATCTGGTCAGCGACCTTGTCCGGATGGCCTTCAGACACGGATTCAGAGGTAAAGAGAAAGCTGTTCGCCTGTGGCATGTGCATACACTCCTGTGATGGTTTGGGTTGAAAAGGCTGCTGCGGCGCTGCCCAAACCGTGTATGCCGGCGAACGCTTTAGCAGCTTTGTTTAGCGTCGCCCTGCAAGTAGTCCAGTAACTCGGCGACGGAAAGGGGGCGCGAGTGTAGCGCCCACCCTCTTGCCGCCGCCACTTTTCTCCCTGCTGCTGATGTTGCTTTTGTTCCGCCTGCTCGCCCGCTGCCCCTTGTGGTTGTTGCACGCTGCCGGAGCGGCGCTGGGCTGGCTGGTGTGGTTGGCCTCGCCCACGTGGCGGCGGCGCATGGTTGAGAACACAACGCAGGCGGGCTACCGCTTCGCCAACGTGCGCGCCGCTGTGGCGCACGCCGGGCGCATGGCGCTGGAGACGCCGCGCCTGTGGTTCGGCACGCCACCGCCTGTGCGCTGGGAGGGCGCCGAGTGCATTGACGCCGCTCTGGCCGCCGGGCGTGGCATCGTGTTCCTCACGCCGCATCTGGGCTGCTTTGAAGTCACGGCGCAGGGCTACGCCGCGCGCTATGCGCCGCAGCACGGCGCCATCACGGTGCTCTATCGCCCGGCGCGCCAGAGGGCGCTGCGCAAAGTGCTGGAGATGGCACGCCAGCGCGCTGGGCTGGCCACTGCGCCCACCACACTGGCTGGTGTGCGCCAGATGCTGCGCGCACTGCGCGCCGGGCGCGCCGTGGGGCTGCTGCCCGACCAGGTGCCGCCCGAAGGGCAAGGCGTGTGGGCACCCGTGTTTGGCCGCCCCGCCTACACCATGACGCTGGCCGCGCGGCTGGTGCAGCAGACGGGCGCGGCGCTGCTGCTGGCGTGGGGCGAGCGGCTGCCGGCGGCGCGCGGTTTTTGCATCCATGTGCAAGAGTTCGGCGCCGCGCTGCCAGATTCGCCCGAAGAAGCCGCCGCGCATATCAACGCGGCGA
>ONTY01000257.1 GCA_900320815.1 uncultured Pseudomonadota bacterium | reverse complement strand
AAACTGACCTCTCCCACGGCCCGCAATGCCCAGGAAATCGATATCTACGTTTTCATAGATAAAGGGGTTTTCTTGTATGTTCCGAAAGAAAATGTGCTGAAGGAGATACTGCCAGAAGACCATCGTATGGAGATTTCCGAGCGCAGCAAGATGCCTGCTGAGGCACCTGTGACTTTGCTTTTCTATGCCAACTATGACAAGATGGAAGGCTTTGACGAGACTGCCCGCGAGTTCTATGGCGCCACCGATGCCGGTTACGTAAGCCAGAATGTCTATCTTTATTGTGCTGCCAACAAACTCAGCACGGTGGTGATGGGTGCCATTAACCGTGATCTGCTCAACGAACTCATCCCTGACTGGAAGAGCAAAGATGCCCCCATCAAACAGGAAGTCACGGATGACGCCTACGTCTTTTTGGGAGCCAATGGCGGCCACTTCCAGATTCCCAATGCCCTGCTGCCGCCCTTTGCCGACAACCACGGCAACTACATCGTCAGCCTGAGCAACGTGGTGCGCTGGCTGGCCGGCCAGGCCGAAGAACTCGGTGTGGAAATCTTCCCGGCGCAGCCCGCTGCCGAAGTGCTCTACAACGCTGACGGCAGCGTCAAAGGCGTGGCCACCGGCAACATGGGGCTGGGCAAAGACGGCGAACCCACTGAAAACTTCACCTTGGGCATGGAAATTCTGGGCAAATACACCCTGTTTGCCGAAGGCGCGCGTGGACACCTGGGGCGTCACTTGATGGAGCATTTCAAGCTCGACGCCGAATGCGACCCGCAAAGCTATGCCATCGGTGTCAAGGAATTGTGGGAAATTGACCCCAGTCGCCATAAACCCGGCATGGTTATCCACACCGCCGCCTGGCCAATGGACTTTCACACCTACGGTGGCTGCTCCATGTATCACGGCGAAAACAACCAGGTGTTTTGCGGTTTTGTGACCGCGCTCAATTACAAAAACCCCTACCTCAGCCCGTTTGAAGAGCTGCAACGCTGGAAAACGCACCCGTATATCAAGAAGTTTTTCACCGACGACAACGGCAAAGTCAACGCCAAACGCATCAGCTACGGTGCGCGTGCCATTACCGCCGGCGGTCTCATGTCGCTGCCCAAGACCATCTTTCCGGGCGGCGCGCTGCTGGGCTGCGACGCGGGGTATCTCAACGTCAGCCGCATCAAGGGCGTGCACCCCGCCATGAAGAGCGGCATGCTCGCCGCCGAAGCCGCGTTTGAGGCCATCCAGGCAGGTCGCCAGCACGACGAGTTGAAGGCCTATCCCGAAGCCTTCCGCGAAAGCTGGCTGTATCAGGAGCTCTACAAAGACCGCAACTTCAAGACCTGGTTCAAGAAGGGGTTGCTCATTGGCACTGCCATGAACGGCATGGAACAGTCGCAATTTGCGCTGCGCGGGCATATTCCCTGGACGCTGCACCGCCACGAGCCCGACCACGTGCAACTCAAACCCGCCGCCGAATGCCAGCCCATCGACTATCCCAAGCCCGATGGCGAGCTGACCTTTGACCGGCTCTCTGGCGTGTTCCTGGCTGGCGTGATGCACGAAGAAAACCAGCCTGCGCACCTTACGCTCAAAGACCCGAAAGTGCCCGTGGACGTGAACCTGGAAAAATTCGCCGGCCCCGAAGGGCGCTACTGCCCCGCGCAGGTGTACGAGTTCGTGGACGACGAAAACGCCCCCGGCAAGAAACGCCTGCAAATCAACTTCGCCAACTGCCTGCATTGCAAGACTTGCGACATCAAGGATCCGACGCAAAACATCGTCTGGGTCACTCCTGAAGGCGGCGGCGGCCCCAACTACTCCGGCATGTGATGCCCACGCAAAAAAGGAGCCGAAAGGCTCCTTTTTTATTGCCCTTTTTCTTTGGCTCTGTGCCGATGCCCTTCAGAGGCGCGGCTTAGGTCAAGGCGTGGTTCCTTGCAAAGAAATGGAGGAAAGAGTGTGGCGCCGCGTCTTAGCGGGCGGTGTTCATAAACATGGAGGGCGGCCCGAAGATGGAAGAGTGCTCGAAGGAGGAGTCGTAGTCCGATTCATACGTCTTGCCGTGCGCCTGCAGCAGCCGCCGCACGGCGCCCGCTGTGCGGCGTGCGGCGCCGCGGTGTTCGCTAGCAAAGCGCAGCGCCGCTTCGCGCATGGCGCCCAGCGTGGTGGCGTTGCCCAGCACATCCAGCGCCGCAGCGCAGCCAGCGTGCATGCTGCCTACGCGCGCCGCAGCGCCTGCGGCCAGCGCCAGCTCGCAGGCGCGCTGGAAGTTGTGCGTGTACGGCCCCATGAGCACAGGGCAGGCGCACGCTGCCGCTTCAATCAGGTTTTGCCCGCCCAGCGGCGCAAAGCTGCCACCCAGCAGCGCCACGCTCGCCAGCGTGTAGTAGGCCGTCATCTCGCCCAGGCTGTCGCCCAGCCACACATCGGCGGGCAGTGGTGCGCCGCTGCCCCATGTGCTGCGACGGCTGACGGTGAGGGAATGCGCGCGCAGCAGCTGTTCGACTTCGTCAAAGCGTTGCGGATGTCGCGGCACGATGAGCCACTGCACGCCGCCGCCAGCGGCGCTGCCAGCGCGATTCTTGGTGCCAAGGGCGGTGATGGCGTCGAGAAAGGCAGCTTCCTCGCCTTCGCGCGAAGAGGCCAGCATCAGCACCGGACGCGCCGTCACCGAACGCCAGGCGCGCCCCAGTTCCAGCGCATCTGGATTGGGGCGCGCATCAAACTTCAAATTGCCCAGCACCGCTGGCATGGGAGCGCCCGCGCGCCGCAGGCGCAGCGCGTCTTCTTCGGTTTGCGCCCAGGCAGCGGCCAGCGAGGCGTAGGCGGGTCGCAGCAGCCAGGCGCCGCCGGCTTCGTGCAGCAGGCTGGGCCAGATTTCTGTTTCCATCAGCAGCCCCAGGTCTGGGCGCGTGTGCGCAAAAAATCGCTGCACAGCCTGCCGCGTATCCCAGGGCAGCCAGAGCTGCTCATCGCCCGCTTGCAGCAGTGCTGCTCCCGCCTCGCGTCCCGTCGCGGTGCCGTGCGTGAGGATGAGCTTCATATGCGGAAAAGCAGCACGCAACTCCGGCAGCAGCACGGCGGCGGCTTTGGTTTCGCCAAGCGAGACGGCGTGCAGCCAAATGCGCGGCGCCGCTGGTGGCTGCTGCTGTGCCTCGCTCCCCCCTTCGTGCGGCGCAGCGTTGCTGGCCGTGCTGTAGATCCCAAAGCGCTCTTCCACTGCCACGGCATATCCAGGCTCTTTGCGTGCGCGTCGCACTAGTTTGTCGCGCAGCAGCGGCTGCGCCAGCCAGGTAGCGATACGGTAGAGGGCAAGCACAAAGCGGTAGATGAACATGGGCGCAGCTTTCTTGTGTTGGCTGTTTTTTGATAGAGGGGCGCAAGGGCGCGCAATATATAGCGCGCGTGCAGGAGGCTTTCTCCCTTGGCCGTCAGAGGCGCCAGTTGCGGCTGTGTCTGGCGGCTGGGACGCAGTCATGAAGTTTTCACAATTTTTGCTCAATTGCTAGGGTATACGTCTACTGCCGGCAATATATGCGGGTAATCAATGATAATAGCAATGAGTATATTGAAGCGCACAGCGCGCCTTGTGCCAGCGCACGGACACACAATCCGCCCCCTATGACTGAACACACCACCACCACTACCACACAGGCGGGCAGCGCAACGGCGCTGGCGCCCGCGCCTGACAACCTCATTTGGCTGGACTGCGAGATGACGGGGCTGGAGCCGCAGCGCGACCGGCTGCTGGAAATTGCCGTCATCGCCACTGGCCCGCAGCTCACTCCCCGCATTGAAGGGCCAGTGTGCGTCATCCACCAAAGCGAGGAGCGTCTGGCGGCGATGGACGCCTGGAACCAAAGCACGCATTCGCGCAGCGGCTTGATTGACAAAGTGCGCGCCAGTCAGATGAACGAGGCGCAGGCCGAGGAGCAAATCCTGGACTTTGTCGCGCGTTATGTGCCGCGCCACGCCTCGCCCATGTGCGGCAACACCATTGGGCAAGACCGCCGCTTTCTCGTGCTCTACATGCCGCGCCTGGAGGCGTATTTCCACTACCGCAACATTGACGTGAGCACGCTCAAAGAGCTGGCAAAACGCTGGCGTCCCGAAGTAGCCGCCGGCTTCAAAAAGCGCCAGGCACACACCGCACTGGCAGACGTGCACGAATCCATTGACGAGTTGCTGCACTACCGCCAGCACTTTCTGCGCGGCTGACAGAGGGAAAAGGGAGGAGAGGGGGAGCTGCGCCTTTTTCCAGCAGCAGGTGCTGTGCGCGGCGAACTGTGCAATTTAGACAGTTGTATTGTGACAGTAATGGTGTATCATATGGGACATGGAAACGGACGCCAATCCCACACCAAGCTACACGCTCGCCGAGTTGAGTGCGCTTGCCAGCTTGCCGCCGCGCACGGTGCGCTACTACGTTCATCTTGGGCTTGTGGAGCGGCCTGAAGGCGAGACACGCGCGGCGCGCTACGGCGCACGGCAGCTGTCGCAATTGCTGATGATTCGGCAGTGGACGGCGCAAGGGCTTTCGCTAGAGCGCATTCGCGCGCTGTTGCACGGCGGGCAGACACCACCGGCGCAGCGCGCCATTGGCACGGTGCAGGTGTGCAGTCACGTGAAAGTTGCCGAAGGCGTGGACGTGGTCATCGAGCCGTCGCGCGCAGGACTGTCGCCGCAGCAGGTGCGGCAGTTCGTGCGCGGCGTGATGGCGGCGTTTGCACAAGTGGAAAGCGCAAAAGCGCAAGCCAAGCAGGAAAAAACAAGGAAACACCAATGAGCCAGTTTGAACACGCATACACGGTGCCCGGAATTGAAACAGCGGCAGCTCTGCAGGCGGGCAGGCGGTAAAGCTGCTTGGCGTCGCTGTGAATGGCGATGTGCGCGGCGCGCTGTTTGAAGCGCGCGTGCAGCAGCGCTTTTGCAATGCGGGCGACAAGAGTCGTTGAGGCAACGTATACCTTTCCACTG
>ONTY01000054.1 GCA_900320815.1 uncultured Pseudomonadota bacterium | reverse complement strand
GCGGGATTCGTACAGTTTGATCTTGTATGCGCGCCTGTTTATGCAGATTCCTGTCGAAAGTGCACAGCAAAAACGTCTTGTCAAAAAGGCGTTTTTCTGTTATAATTACGGTAATGGAAAAAAACGCCGCGCTATCATCCGCCCCGCGTTGCCACCTGGCGGCTCCCCACCCGAAGCACGGAGCCGCCCTGTCTGTGGCGACTTGCATTCCATTCTCTAAAACTGGAGTCTCCTAGCTATGAAACAAAGCATTCTTGCTCTCGGCGCCGCAGCCGCCCTTGGTTTTACGGGTGCCGCACATGCCATCGCCTACTTCGGTCCGGGCGCAACCACCCCTACCGGCGTGCCTGAAGCCACGACACTGGGAAATGCTGTGGGCGGTATCGGCCACATGCTCTACATGCCCTACTACAACGCGCAAGAGGGCAGCCAGTCCATGCTCAGCATCACCAACACTGATAGCAAAAACGGCAAAGTAGTGAAGGTGCGCTTCCGTGCCGCCGACAACTCTGACGACGTGCTGGACTTCACGCTTCTGCTCTCGCCTGGCGACGTGTGGACCGCTTCCCTTGCCCGCAACGCCGAAGGCACTCCTCTTCTGGCCACGAGTGACACTTCCTGCATGCTGCCCCAATCAGGGCTTGGCACTGGTGTCCCCTTCTCGGATTCACGCTTGTCAGGTCTGAGCGCGCTTACTAGCGACATCAAGCTCAAACACATGAGCGAAGGCTACGTCGAAGTGCTGAATATGGCTGACATTCCTCCTGCTGCGTACGATAGGAGCAAGGACGACAACAACCAGGCTCTTTACTACAACATCAAGCACCAGAACGGAAAGCCGTTTAACTGCAGTGGTCAGGCACAGGAGGTACTGATTAGCACTGACATTGTGGATGCAGCTGGTGCAGAAGCAGCCGGCTTGACAGCACCCACTGGCCAACTGATGGGTTCCTGGATCGTGATGAACCAGAACCAACTGTCCTCGTACAGCGGCAACATGACCGCCATCCGTGCTGTGGATAAAACTACTGGCGCCAACGGCTACGGCAACATCATTTTTGCTCCGCAACGCGGTGAAGATGCTGGTGAGATTCCTTTGGGCGAAATTGCCAATGCACCATGGGGCAGCAACTACACTACGTGTAGCGCCAACGTCGGCATTGGCTGCATTACGGCTGACCCGCTGCTCGGGACGGCTTCTCCGCGCATTACACCGCTGTGGTACGACCTTCCCGATATGTCCACGCCACTGATGCCGGGCTTCAAGACGCCCCAAGACCAAGTCACGGCTATGGACATTTCCCACAACCAGATCATCAACGAATATGTGGCCGATGAGTCTGGCGATGTTCCCATGACCACTGACTGGATTGTTTCCCAGCCCACACGCCGCTACTACGCTGCTGTGGAATACAGTGGCGCTTTGACGGGCGGCGGCCGCATTGTTTACAACACCACAATGGGCGCCAATGGCACAGGTGGTGTGGCAAATAGCCAGTGCTTTGGCTCAGGCTGCACCACAGCGACCAACAACCCGTATGCCACCTTGGCCATCCCGTCAACCGGCGCCACCGACGGTTATCCTGCGGCCTGCCTGATGAGCGGTGTGACGACTGGCTCGAGCGACCGTGAAGAAGGTGCCCTGACCGGCTCATCCTTGGCCACTTTCTCGCCTGGCCGTGTGGTGCGCAACCCGCTGTGCGGCGAAGTGTTTGTCATGCCCTTCAGCACCACGGCGCCCTCTTCGGTCAACGCTCAGGCCTCTGTGACCCGTTACGACCCGCAAGGCAAAACGGCTGGCTGGGCACATCTCACCTTCGAAAACCCCATCCCAACTGTGGGCTTCGCTGCTGTGAGCATGAAGAACAACCAAGGTGCCACCTTCGGCGCCACTTGGGCACACCGCTGGAACTAATCTGGCACGCTTGGCGCCAAGCCTGCACGCGCAGGCTTGAAATCCAAACCACAAACGGGGGCTGTAAAGCCCCCGTTTTTTTGATGTGTTGCCCAGGCAAAAAACACAGAAACAAAATGAATGGCAAACGACCCGTTCTGGCAGCGGGGCGCCTGAATACGGAAAACTACTGCAAAAACCACCACCCACCATCCACCATCCACCACCAACCATTCACACCATGAAATCCGCTCTGCTGTGCCTGCTCGATGAATGCCGTGCGCTGTGGCGCCTGCGCGCGCTGCTGGCGGTGATGGTGCGCCGCGAATTGGCAGCGCGCGTAGCCGGCTCGGCAGGAGGGCTGCTGTGGGTCTGGCTGCCGCCGCTGGCCACCGTGGCGGTGTACTTTCTGGTGTTTGATGTGGTGTTTCGCATGCGCCTTGGGGCGGAGGCGCCAGCACAGCGCGTAGGCGCATTTCTGACCGTCGGGATGCTGGCGTGGATGGCGTTTGCCGATGCGCTCGCACGCGCCATGAACAGCCTGCTGGATGCAGGCGCCATGCTGCAAAAAAATCCCCTGCCCCCCGGGCTGTTTGTGGCGCGCAGCACGCTGGCCGCCAGCGCGGTGTTTGCGCCGCTGCTGCTGGCGCTGGTGCCGTTGTATGCGTCCAGCCACCACTGGGGCGCTGGGCTGCTGGCCACTCCGCTGCTGCTGGCAGGGCAAGTGCTGCTGGCGCTGCTGCTGGGGTATGTGCTGGCAGTGCTCACAGCGGCGCTGCGCGACGTGGCGCAAGTGGCCAATCTGCTGCTGCAACTGGGCGTATTTCTCTCGCCCATCCTGTTTCCGCTGGCGCTGTTTCCGGCACGCTGGCGCCCACTGCTGTGGCTCAACCCCATGACGGCGCCAGTACTCGGCTGGCAAGCGGCGCTGCTGCAGGGCGCCTGGCCCGCCTGGCAGCAGGTGTGGCTGCCGCTGGCAGCCTGGCTGCTGCTGGCTGGCGCGGCGCTGGCAGTGGTGCTGCAGCGCAGCCGTGAGCATTTGGCTGACTGGCTGTGACACCAAGCATTGCGCCCCCTCCGGCGCTGTTGGCACGACACTCGCAGAGCAATGAAACCACATCGGCTATCATTGGGTATATAATGCATTGCCCGCATAATACAAGGGCAACAGAATATTTAATATATGGGTATTTTATTCTCTGTGCCACAGTGCAAGCACTGCTGGTGCCGCGCCCACAATCGCCCCCATGCCCAAATCTCCCCTACCCTCCGCCCGCGTCTGGACGCTCACACGCCGCATCGCCTGCCTCGCGTTGGCACCTGTGGCGCTGGTGGCCGCCGGTGGCGGGCTGTGGCTGCGCGGGCAGATTCACAGCACTGTCTACCAAGGCTTTGCCCAACACCTGCACGAAGAAAGCGAAAGCCTCGCCGCGCGGCTGCGCGTGGACGCCGGGCGCGTGGTGGAAGAAGCCAACAACCAGGGGCAATTTGGCGTCATCTACTCTGGCTGGTACTGGCAGGCCGATGGCACCGCCGCCAGCGGGCACTCGCGCTCGCTGTGGGACGCCGCGCCGCTCACCCCCGCGCCCGCGCCCGCCGTGCAGGCGCTGCTGCAAGCCACCGGCCCGATGGGCGAATCGCTGCTCGGCCTGCGTCGCCACGCCATCATCCCAGGCAGCGCAGCGCCCGTGCCGCTGACCGTGTTCGCCCCTGCCGGAGAACTGCACTCCAACCTGCAGCGCATCGACCGCATCCTGCTCGCCAGCACCGCCGTGCTCATGGCTGCGCTCACGGTGATGCTGCTGGTGCAGTTGCGCGTGGGGCTGGCGCCGCTGCGGCGCCTCACTGGCGCCATCGCCGCACAGCGCGAAGGCGTCCCCGGCGGCAGTGTCGCGCTTGACGCCCTCGCCCTTGGCAGCGACCTCGCCCCCCTGCAGCGCGAACTCGGCGCCCTGCTTGCGCACAACGCCAGCGTCGTCGCCCGTGCGCGCGCCCACGCCGCTGACCTCAACCATGCGCTCAAAAAACCGCTTGCCCTGCTCTCGGCTGCCGCCAGCCGCCAGCAAGCCATACCCGCTGCCGAGGTGCTGCACCAAGTGGGCGAGATGACCGGCCTGATTGACCGCTATCAGGCACGCACCCTGGGCGACTCGCGCCCGCACAGCGCCACCCGCGCCGCCGCTGCCGTGCCTGTGGCCGAGTGCCTCGCGCAGCTGCTGCAAGCCATGCGCAAGCTGCACGCCGCGCAAGATCTGGTGTGGCAGCTTGAACTGCCCCCCGACGCCGCCCGCTGGCGCTGGAGAGGCGAGCGCACCGACCTGGAAGAAGCCCTCGGCAACCTGCTGGACAACGCGGGCAAATGGGCCGCCTCGCGCGTGCGCGTCAGCGCGCAGCGTGCCATCCCCCAAACCACCGCCGGCGCCGCCGCTGCACGCCGCCAGCGCCACAACGGCACACCGCTGGCTATCAGCATTGAAGACGACGGCCCGGGCATGAGCGCCGCGCAACTCGCCGCAGCCGGCCAGCGCGGCCTGCGCTTTGACGAAAACGTGCAAGGCAGCGGCCTGGGGCTGGCCATCGCCGGCCAAATCGCCACTGCCTGGAACGCGCAACTGCATCTGGGCAAAAGCGAGGCACTCAAAGGTCTGCGCGCCACCCTCACCCTCCCCGGCGTGTGGCTCGCTGCAACCTAACGCCGCGCCTTTGCCTGCCGCTACGATTGCGCGCCATGCTCCACTACCACACCCTCTCCGTCACCTCGTTCCAGCAAAACTGCTCCATCGTCTGGTGCAGCGAAACCAAAGAGGCCGCCATCATTGACCCTGGCGGCGAAGCCGCGCGCATTGAAGCGGCGCTGCACAAACTCGGCGTCGCAGCGCGCCACATCTGGCTCACCCACGGACACATCGACCATGTGGGCGGCGCCGGCGCGCTGGCACACACACTCGGCATCCCTATCATCGGCCCGCACGAAGCCGATGCGTTCTGGCTCGACGCCCTCGCGCAGCAAGCCGCCGCCTTCGGCTTTGAAGAAGCCGCCCAACCCTTCACCCCCTCGCGCTGGCTGCGCGAAGGCGACACCCTCACTCTCGGCCACAGCACCGTCACCGTGCACCACACCCCTGGGCACACCCCCGGGCACGTCATCTTCCACGCGCCAGAGGCCGCCTGCGCCTTCGTCGGCGACGTGCTCTTTGCCGGCAGCATCGGACGCACCGACTTCCCCGGCGGCTCCTACCCCACCCTGCTGGCCAGCATCCGCCAGCGCCTCTGGCCACTGGGCGACGCCACCCGCTTCATCCCCGGCCACGGCCCGGAAGGCACCCTCGGCCACGAACGCCTGCACAACCCCTTCGTGGGCGAAGGAGCGGCGTAAATATCAAGGCGCAGCAGAAGCCGGAGCAGAAGCGGCGCTGGCAGCCCCAGCTTTGGGTGGATGCCGCCAGGTTTTGCGCCACTCCCTGGTTTTTGCCGCATCATCTGGCGGCATCAGAGCAAGGGCATGCTCAAACACCTCGTTGCTTTGCGTTCCGCGCTCCAGTACAAACAAGATATAGGCAAAGCGGCTCAAACTCTCCACATCATCAGGAAAAACCTGCAGCGACTTTTCCAAAAAATGCGCCGCCTGCTCCCAATGTCCCACATCACCTTCAATAATGCCCCTGAAACGGTACAACTGGCTCAGGGCAAGTGCATCGAAGCCATCTATATCGGACTGGTCAATTTGCTGCGACAGCGCAAACGCCTCAAGCGCCCCCTCATAATCTCCCATATGTGCGCGGATGAGCATCAGGCTTGAAATATCAGGAATTTCCATCTTCTTTTGCGCCTGCGGAAATTGTATCCAAAGCCGCTTGAGTTCTGCATCCGCCTCCTGCCAGCGCCCTTTTAGCATCAGCATTCTGATATAATTTCCGTACGCCATCCTTGAGTCTGGTACCTGTTGATGCGTAAATGCCCACAACACATTGTTATCGCGCCACATGGGAATGGTCACACTTGAATGCGCCGCTAGCGCCATAATCCACAGCGCACACACTGCGCCTGCATACACAGGCAGCTTCTGTTTTCTCGCATCCCCGTTCATGTGCTGCCGTGTCAGCCAGGCAGCGGCCACTGCCGCAAGCGCCAGCAGCAACACCGCCAGCGGCGCCATCACATAGCGATCAGAAATAATATTGTCACGGTTATACATATCGATCAAATGCAGCACTGGCCAGCTCATTGCCAGCGCCGCCAAAAGTGCCAGCGGAAAATTGAAGCGAGGCTTTTTCAAAATAGCCAATACAAGCAGCGCGACCACGCCCGCCAACACCAGCACTGCCAACGGCATAAGAGGGGCGCCAAATTCATACACCATCGGATGCATAGGCGCCGAATATCCCCAAGGCACCACAATCAGGCGCACAAGCATGGCCACCGCCAGCGTTGACACATTGAGCCTGTCTGCCAAGTGGCTGCTGCGAAATACCGCTTCCCCCGTGTCCGAGGGTGGCAGCAGCGCCGGCATCACAGCCGCCCTTGCTGCCGCATACAGCGCCAGCGCCAACGTCAGTGCAGCAAATATAGGTACAAACCGTGCAACCGCAGTGCGTACATTCACCGCTTCATCCGCCAGGCGCCATTTCAGCAACAGCAAAAAAGGCAACGCTACCGGCAACCCCACCGCCGATTCCTTACTCCCCAGCGCCGCCACAAAAAATATGAACACCAACACCAAGCGGCGGAAAGTCAACTCCCCGCTCAAGGCACTCCAACAGCACGCCAGCACAAAAGTGCAAACCAGCATATCGAAACGCCCCGACACCCACACCACCGCTTCCAAATCAGTAGGATGCACGGCAAAAAGCAAGGCTCCCAGCAACGCACTCCATATACCAACACGGCTTTTTGCCACACCATCCGGCATCAAAGCACGCGCACACTGGAACACCAAGACCACATTCACAGCATGCAACACTACATTAATGGCATGCTGCACCCCCGCCTTATGCGACACAACAAAGCTCATCAATGCCAGTGGGCGATAATAAATTGGAAGCAGGAAAAATGGCTCTGCCACAGCCTTGACCAGACCTGCCCAGCCGCGATAAACCCTGGTATTAACAAGATAATGTAGGTCGTCCCAGACATAATCATAAGTAAGCGTGCGTGCATACAGCAGCGCAACACACGCGACCAGCATTGCCAGGCACAGGTAGTGTAGACTGTTATTTTTTGAGTGCATCATTTCAGTTCTTTATTCCATGTTTGACGCCATTTCTGCGCCCATTTTACAACATCGTTTGTCGAAGCAGTCAGCGCGCGGTCAAACACGGCCTGCGCCTTCTCACCCTGGCCATTCATAAACAGGGCTTGGGCATAACGGAATGCGCTACGCATATCCGTAGGCGATACCTGCACTGATTTCTCGTGCCAATACAGCGCCTGTTTCCAATGGCCGATATCACCTTCAATAATTCCTCTGGCACGGTAAAAAATTCCAAGCGTGCGCTTCTCCTCACCGGTATTCATGGTTTCCACATCAAATTTTTGCTCAAATTTTTCAAACCAATCAAGAGCATAAAGATAGTCGCCGTCGCGGCAACTTCCGCGCTCCGGAGAAAGCGCGACGAACTTGAATCCATTAACGTCGTATACCTTATTGGAATCACGCTCAAAGATTTCTTCCCAACGCGCTTTAGATCCGTCGATAAACTCATGGTTTCCCATGCA
>ONTY01000047.1 GCA_900320815.1 uncultured Pseudomonadota bacterium | reverse complement strand
GGCCGGGCAGCGCCCCGGGCGCCGCACCTTTGCCCGCCAGACGGCGGCGCACATACTGGCTCCACGCGCCGGGCGCGGCGCCCAGGTCCACCACGCGGCAGCCTGGGCGCAGCAGGCGGCAACTCTCGTCAATTTCCTTGATCTTGTAGGCGGCGCGCGCACGGTAGCCCTCTTTTTGTGCCAGCCGCACATAGGGGTCGGTGATGTGCTCATGCACCCAGGCGCGGTTGGCTTTGCTGCTTTTTTTGCGCTTGGCCGGCGCAGGTGGCACAGCAGCGGTTTTTTTCTGGGAGGGGGCACGCGGCGTCTTCATGGCGCGCGATTGTCGCCGCCCTGCCTCGCCTTTTTGTGCAGCGCCACACCCATAATCGCCGCCCATGACACAGCTTGAACTCACCGCCGCCCAGCGCCGCGCCCTGCGCGCCGATGCGCACCACCTGCCCGCGCTGGCGCACATTGGCAAAGAAAGGCTCAGCGACGCGGCCATCGCCGAAATTGACGCGCTGCTCGCCGCGCACGCCCTGGTGAAGGTGCGCGTGCTCGACGCCGAGCGCGAAGAGCGCGCCGCAATGGGCGCACAGCTGGCCGAGCAGCTTGGCGCCGCCTTTGTGCAGCACCTGGGGCGCCTGCTGCTGCTGTGGCGCCCCAGGCCAGAACCATCAGAGACGCCAGAAAAACCAGCCGCCGCCGATGGCAAACCGCGCCGCCCGGCGCCGCGCGACGTGAAAGTGCTGCGCTACAGCACGCGCGGCGGGCAGCGCCCGGAGGTGCGCTTTGTGCGTGTGCTCGGCAACCAGCGACTGACGGCAGGCGGCAAGCTGAAAAAAGCGCGCCCCACACAACGCTCGTTGAAAAAAGGGCGCTCCAGCCAGGGATAAACCATCGCCATGCCAGCGCACAAAGCACATCCTGCCACGCGCCATATTCTGTGCATGAAATGGGGCACAAAATATGGCGCTGAATACGTCAACCGCCTCTATGGCATGGTGCGCCGCCATTTGCCGGGCGATTTTCATTTTGTCTGCCTCACCGACGACGCCGCCGGCATCAACGGCGCCGTGCACTGCCTGCCCATCCCGCCGCTGGATTTGCCCGCCGGCGCCCCGGAGCGCGGCTGGCTGAAACTCACCACCTTCAGCCCGGATCTGACAGCACAACACGGGCTGCGCGGCACGGCGCTGTTTCTGGATTTGGATGTTGTGATTGTCGGTGCGCTGGACGACTTTTTTACCCAGCCCGGAAAGTTCCTGATTATCCACGACTACGCGCGCTGGTGGCGCTTGTGGCCGCGCATTATCGGCAATTCCTCCGTTTACCGCTTTGAGCTGGGCGTGCACACCGATATTCTTGAATATTTCCGTGCGCATTTTTACGAGGTGCGTGCCAGCCACCGCAACGAGCAGCATTTTCTCTCGCACTATCTGCACCGGCAAGGCGTGCTGGACTATTGGCCGCACGGCTGGTGCCCCAGTTTCAAATATCACTGCATCCCACGCTGGCCGCTCAATTTCTGGCGCCCACCCGCCCTGCCTGCCGGTGCGCGCGTCATCACCTTCCACGGCGAAGTCAATCCGCCCGACGCCATTGCCGGGCGGCGTAACAAACGCTTTTCATTCATGCGCCCTGCCCCTTGGGTGGGCGAGGCGTGGCGTGAATAATCCTTTCCCTTTTCCTGTTTTTCAAGAAAAATGCCAGTCAATCTTCCGGAACCTGACCCCGCCAGCCTGCTTGCCATCGACGGCGTGCGCCTTGGCATCGCGCAAGCGGGCATTCGCAAAGCCAACCGCGACGATGTGTGCCTCATGCTGCTGGACGCGGGCGCGCACGTAGCTGGCGTGTTTACACAAAACCGCTTTTGCGCCGCCCCCGTGCTGCTGTGCCGCGAATATCTTGAAAGTGGCGGCGGCGGCAATATCCGCGCCCTGTTGATTAATACCGGCATCGCCAACGCCGGCACCGGCGCACAAGGGCTGCTGGATGCGCGCCAATGCTGCGAGGCACTGGCCGCGCCGCTGCATATTGCGCCCGGTCAGGTGCTGCCTTTTTCCACCGGCGTCATTATGGAGCCGCTGCCAGTCGATAAACTCAACGCCGCGCTGCCCGCTGCCATCGCCAGCGCCGCTTCTCCCAGCGGCGCCGCACCGGCGCAATGGCTGCGCGCCGCGCAAGCCATTATGACAACAGATACTGTGCCCAAAGCAATCAGCCGCCGCCTTGATATTGGCGACGCGCATATTGCCATCAGCGGCATATGCAAAGGCGCAGGCATGATTGCCCCCAATATGGCGACCATGCTCGGTTTTCTTGCCACCGATGCGCGCATTGCCCCCGCCTTGATGCCGCGCCTGGCGCGCGAGCTGGCGGATGCCTCATTCAACCGCATCAGCGTGGACGGCGACACCTCCACCAACGACTCTTTTATCCTTATTGCCACCGGGCGCAGCACCGCGCCCGCCATTGAAAATCTGGACTCCGAGGCCGGACGCGCTGTATTTGCCGCACTCTGCGAAGCGGCGCAATATCTGGCACAAGCCATTGTGCGCAATGGCGAAGGCGCCAGCAAATTCATCACCGTGCGCGTGGAAGGCGGCAAAACCGCCGCTGAATGCCGGCTCATTGCGCGCGCCATCGCGCAGTCGCCGCTGGTGAAAACCGCTTTTTATGCCAGCGACCCCAATCTGGGGCGCATTTTGGCCGCCATCGGTTACGCCGGTATTGCTGATTTGGATGCCAGCGCGCTGGAGTTGTATCTGGATCATGTGCACGTTGCCACGCACGGCGGGCGCCACCCGGAATATCGTGAAGAAGACGGGCAACGCGTGATGGCGCAGCCGGAAATTACCGTGCGCGTGCAGCTTGGGCGCGGCAGCGCGTGCGAAGAAATGTGGACCTGCGATCTGAGCCACGAGTACGTCAGCATCAACGCCGATTACCGCTCATAAGCATCCGCCATTCAAAGGGTATAGCTATCATTACCCGCATGTTATGCGGGTAATGACGCATCAACACTATGGGTATTTGTGAGGGGCGCGACGCCCTCGCCCCCACAGTTTTGTTCAGTCGTAGAGGCGAAAGACGATGGTCATGGGATTCCAGTAGCGGCCATTGTCAGAGGGGAGCTTTTTGGTGCGGCGCAACGCGCGTGTCACGGCTTCATCCCACGCGGGCACGCCGCTGGGTCTGGCCAGGCGGATGCTGAGAATTTCGCCCGTTGGCCCCAGTGAAATTTCCACCTCTGCCTTCGGATTGCCGGGGGCGCTGTCGGTGAAGACGATATTGGGGCGCACCGCCGCACGGATGCGCGCGGCGTAGCCGGCAGATGGCCCAGCCTCGGCACTGCCGGTGGCTCCCGGCGTGCGCCCGCCAGGACCACTGCCCACGCCGCGCCCTTTGCCGCCGCCGGAGCCGCCCGTGCCTGCCCCACCACCACCGCTGCCGCTTCCAGCGCCCCGATCACTGCCGCCAGCGCTGCTGCCACTGCCACCTTTGCCGCCGCTGCCAGAGCCAGAACCACTGCCGCCGCCGGCCAGCGCCATCATGCGCTCAAGGTTGCTTTGGCGTGCAGCGGCGGCGGCGCCTTTGCCGCGCGCTTTGGCCTCAGCGCCGGCGGCGCGACGGGCGTTGGCAAGCATCTGCTCGCGCGCCTTGCGGTCGGCGTCGGCCTTCTTTTTCGCCTCTTGTTCTTTTTTCTTGCGCTCAGCCAGCCTCTTTTCTTCCTCGGCTTTCTTTTTCGCCTCCTCGGCCTTTTTGCGCTCGGCCAGTTTTTTCTCTTCTTCAGCTTTTTTCCTGGCTTCTTCTGCCTTTTTGCGTTCGGCCAGCCGCTTTTCTTCTTCGGCTTTTTTACGTTCAGCAACTTTCTTTTCTTCTTCCGCTTTTTTGCGCGCAGCGTCTTGGCGCTCTTCTTCGCGTTTTTTCAGGGCAATTTCCGCTTCGCGTGCTGCCCGGGCTTCGGCTTCGCGCGCTTCACGCGCTGCCTGCGCCTGCGCTTTGGTGTCGGGTTTTGGAGCGGGTTTGGGTGCGGGTCTGGCCGCCGGTTTGGGAGTGGGTTTGGGTTCGGGTTGCGGTTTGGGCACCGGTGCTGGCACAGGTTCCGGTTCAGGCTCTGCCTCTGCCTCAGGGTCATCCTGTGCGACTTGCACGTCGCCTGCTTCGCCGCCGCCCGCTTCGCCAGGCTCACCACCGCCCTCTTGCCCACCACCAGGGGCGGCGTGCATGACTTCGGGTGCCCAGAGTTCGGCTTCAATGCCGGGGGCGCTGTGCTGCCAGTTCAGCCCCCACGAAAGGGCAAGCACCAGCAGCAGGTGCGCGACCAGCGCCAGCACCAGCGCGCGCAGCAGCCCGCCGGACGGCGGCGGCGCGAGTTCGTCGCGGATGGCGGCCTCGCCGCCGTAGTGCTGCTGCTGCATCGCCTGCCCTCTGCCCTGCCCGCTTACTGCACCGCCAGACCAACGCGCTGCACGCCCGCTTCGCGCACCTGACGCATGACGCTGATGACTTGCTGGTAGCGCAGTTCGCTGTCAGCGGCAATCATCACGGGCATGTCGGGGCGCGCGGCAAGCGCTTCGCGAATGGCGTCAACGGTCTGCTCTTCGCTGATGTCGTGCAATTGCAATTCGCCGGCAAGAGAAATGTGCCCGGCATCGTCAATGAGTACATCGATGCGTTCGTCGGGCGCGCGGCTGGTTTGCCCGGCGCGCGGGATATTGATGGAGCCGGGCGTGATGACGGTGGCGGTGACCATGAAGATGATGAGCAGCACGAGCATCACGTCAATAAATGGGACCATATTGATTTCATTGACGGCGCGGCGTTTGCTGCCCCGGCTGGCGACGGCGGGCATGTTCTTCTAGGCTCCTTTGCGTGAGATGGCTGGCTATTACAGCCCGGGGGCGCTGCCCATTGGCTGGCCGCCAAGGTTGCGCTGGAGGATGTTGGAAAACTCTTCAATAAATGTTTCTTCGCGAATTGAAATGCGGTCAATATCGCGCGCAAAACGGTTGTACGCCACCACGGCAGGAATGGCTGCAAACAGCCCAAGCGCCGTGGCAACGAGTGCCTCTGCAATACCAGGGGCAACGGTGGAAAGCGTGACTTGCTGCAGCGCCCCCAAACCGGTAAATGCGTGCATCACACCCCAAACGGTGCCAAACAGCCCCACATAGGGACTGACCGAGCCGACGGAGGCGATAAATGACAGCCCCGCTTCGGCGGCGTCCATTTCGCGCTGATAACTTGCGCGCATGGCACGGCGTGCGCCGTCCAGCAGCGTGGCAGCGTCATCAATCTGGCGCTCACGCAGTTTTTGATATTCGCGCATTCCGCTGGCAAAAATGCGCTGCATGGGACCACCGTCGGGCGCGTGGCGTGCCGCAGCGGCAAACAATTCATTCAAACTCATGCCCGACCAGAAGCTGCGCTCAAACGCATCATCACCGCGCCGCACCTGGCGCAGCGCGCGCAGTTTGCGGAAAATCTCTGTCCAGCTTGCAATGGAGCCAGCCAGAAGCAGCAGCATGATCATCTGCACAACAACGCTGGCGTGGCGCACCAGCTCAATAATTGACATATCTTGGTTCATAATCCGGTGCCTCGCTTAGTGAAGTTTTTCAAGAATATGCTGCGGAATGCGTGCCGGGCGCATTTTGGCGGCGTCCACCCACGCCAGGCGAAACAGCCCCTCGCACAGCACACTGCCGCCCGCGCGCAGGCGCGCGCTTTGCTCAATCATAACGGTGGCGCCGGCGGCGTCTTGCACTGCGGCGCTGATCAACAATTCATCGTCCAGGCGCGCGGGGCTGCGATATTTCACATTGGCCTCGGAGACGACAAACATGCCACCCGCTTTTGCCGCCAACTCACGCTGCCCCAGCCCCAGCGCGGCGCGCAGCCATTCGGTGCGCGCACGCTCAAAGAACCTCAGATAATTGGCATAAAACACAATGCCGCCAGCATCGGTATCTTCCCAATAGATGCGAATGGGAATTTCAAATGCCATGTGCCCTCCCCTTTCTTTCATTGTTCCAGCAGCGCGCGAATGCGCGCCACTGCCTGCTGCAAATGTTCCATGGAACTGGCGGTAGAAAAGCGCAGGCAATCCGCCGTGCCAAAATCGCCAAAATCTCTCCCCGGCGTCACCGCAATATGCGCGCGGCGCATCAGCTCATACGCCAGGCGCCAGCTTGGTGCATGTTCTGGCGCGCGGGCATCGGCGCCTGCCGGCAGCGGGGCGCAGAGTTTTTCTGCCACCGCGCTGCACTGCGCCCATACATAAAAGGCGCCGTCGGGCATCACTGGCACGTGCAAACCCAGGCGTTCGAGTTGCGGCACAAACCAGTCGCGCCGCGCCCGAAGTGCTGCGCGGCGCCGCTCATATTCCGCCAGGCTTTCTGGCTCAAAACACGCCAGAGCCGCATATTGTGACGGCGTACTTGGGCTGATATATAAATGCTGCGCCAGCAATTCCACCGGCGCCAGCAGCGCCTCCGGCACCACCATCCAGCCCAAGCGCCAGCCCGTCATGCAAAAGTATTTGCTGAAACTGTTGATGCTGATAATGTCGTCGCCCAATTCAAGCGCACTGCGCCCAAATGCCGCATCGTGGCTTAGACCCAGATAAATCTCATCAACAATCAGCGCCGCCCCGCGCGCCGCCAGCACGCCGTGGATGGCGCGCAATTCTTCATGGGCAATGGAAGTGCCCGTCGGATTTGCGGGCGAGGCCAGCAGCGCGGCGCGCGTGCGCGGCGTCAGCGCCGCCTCAATCTGCGCCGCACTGGGCTGATAGCGCGCCGCCGCTGTGGCAGGCAGCGGCAGGGGCTGTGCGCCCGCCATACGCACAAACTGGCGGTTACAAGGGTATCCAGGGTCGGCCATCAGCACTTCGTCGCCGGCGTTCAGCAGCGCCAGGCACGCCAGCTGCAGCGCCGCCGACGCACCCGAGGTCACCACGATGCGGCGTGCGGGCACCTGCACGCCAAACCGCTCGGCATACCAGGCGCTGATGCGCTCGCGCAGCTCCGGCAGCCCGCTGGAATCGGTGTAGTGCGTGCGCCCCTGGGCAATCGCGCGCTGCCCCGCCTGCTGCACCAGCGGCGGCGCGGTGAAATCTGGCTCGCCCACATTCAGGTAAATCATGGGCTGCCCGCTGGCGGCGGCCTGCGGCGCCAGCGCCGCTGCCTCGCGCATCATCTGCATCACATAAAACGGCACCACCTGCCGTGCATAGTCAGACAACTGCATCGCGCCCCCCAGCTCCATCCAGCCAGCTTGAACCCATTCGTGCAACCCCGCGTCTACATAAACACAAAGGCTGCCCGCACGGAAAACCCCGGGGCAGCCGCTGCTGCGAATTGTGCGCTATCCGTGTGTTTGCATACGTCTTGTGCTGCAGCGCACCAACAGCGCGGTTCGCGTGGCGTGCAAGCCCCTCCCAAAAGCTCACCCCGCCAGTCGCTGCACCTGCTCCACATACTGCTGCCCGTCTGGCGGTTGCCCACTGGCAGCGGCGTCGGCAAGCATTTGCCCCAGCGGCTGCATCGCTGCGTGGTGCGCCGCGTGCAAATCTCCCAGCCGCTCGGCCAGCCGATCGATCGCCCGCCGAATGCCGCGCGGCTGGTCAATGCTGCACTGCTCGCTCAGAGAAAGGTGCATGGAAAGGTGCAAAAACGGGTTTGTCCCCACAGCGCCGCTGCCCCAGGCGCCGCGCAGCGCCGCCGCCTCATCGGCCAGCAGCGCGTGCCATTCGGGGTGCTCCGCCGCCCAGCCCGCAGCGAAGGGGTAAACATGGCAAAAAAACAAGAACAACATCCACGGACGGGGGCAGGCGCGCCTTACTCTATCCAAACCATATACTTGGCATGAGCATGATTGATTACCCGCATATCACAACGGTTATCGGAGCATACCTTGCGTTTTGAAGCGCGCCAGCATGGCTGGTGTGGGCAATGTGGCTGGCTGGCATCGCCCTGTTCTCCTGAACGGTTTAGATGAGTATCTCATTTTTACCCTCAATTCCTGCTGGCAAGAAGGCATCCTATAAAGGAGTATCAGTCTTTTCTGATGCATCGGCAGCGTCAGCGCCACTGCCCGCCACGGGGGTGACGAGCACCTGGTCGGCGCGGAAGTTGTCCACGTCCAGCACTTCAAAACGGTGCCCGCCCCAGTGCACGCAGTCGGTGCGGCGCGGCACACGGCGCAGCATGACCATGAGAAAGCCGGCAAGGGTGTCGTAGTCCTCCTGCCCGGGCGGCTCCTCCAAGGCCAGCGCACGGCGCACGTCCTGCATGGGGGTGTGACCGTCGATGAGCCAGGAGCCGTCATCGCGGCGCACGATGAGTTCTTCATCATCGGGCGTCACAAGCCCGCCCATGACGGTGCTCATCACATCGCCCAGCGTAATCAGCCCCACGACGGTGCCGTATTCGTTGACGATGAGGGCGAAGTCTTCGCCTTTTTGACGGAAGGTTTGCAGCACCTCCGAGAGGCTGAGCGTGTCTGGCACCACGAGAAGGCGGTGCAGCAGTGCGCTGCCTTCGCCCAGGCGCAGCGGCTGCTGGCGCAGCACGCTCTGGAGCATTTCCTTGGCGTCGGCGTAGCCGAGCACGCGGTCCAGCTCCTCGTCGCATACGGGGTAGCTGGAATACGGCGTGGCGGCGATGTGCAGGCGGATTTCTTCTTCGCTGGCGTCGCTGCGCAGCCAGGCGATGCGGTCGCGCGGCGTCATGGCGCTGGTGACGCCGCGTGTGTCCAGCTCAAAGACGTTTTCGATGACTTGCTGCTCAGGGCGGTCAATGACGCCGGCGCGCGTGCCCTCTTCGGCCATCGCCAGGATGTCGTCGGTGGTGATGCGCTCGTCGCGCTGCATGGGCAGCCCCAGCGCGCGCATCGCCCAGTCGGTGCTGCGTGTGTAGAGCCACACCAGCGGCGCAAAGGCAAACAGGAGCTTTTCCATCGGCGCGATGACGGCCAGCGCCACGCGCTCTGGCTCCGCCATGCCCAGGCGCTTGGGCGCGAGGTCAGCAAAAACGACAAACGCCGAGGTAATCAGCACCACCGAAAGCGCCAGCGCCAGCGTGTGCGCGGCTGCCTCGCTCATCCACGGCGCCAGCAGCGTGTGCAGCCAGGGCGTCAGCGCCCCCTCGCCTGCAATACCCCCCAGGATGGCCACTGCGTTCACGCCAATCTGCACCACGGTGAAGTAGCGCCCGGGCTGCTGCTGCATCCGCAGCACGCGCAGCGCGCGCACATCGCCCGCGTCCGCCATCTGGCGCAAGCGCACGCTGCGCGAGGCAGCCAGCGCCATCTCGGCAATGGAAAAAAAGGCGCTCACTGCAATCAGCAGTGCAATACACAGCAGGCTTTGGGGAATGCTCATCGTGCGGGCAGTGTACGCAGCCGCCTCATAGCGGGGGTGTCGGGCGCGCGTCAGGCAAGGTGCGGCGGCAATTTCTATAATTTTTCACGCCGGCGCGGCCTGCCCAATGCGGCAGCCGCGCTTTTTACTGTTTTTTCTCCTGTGCACAAAGGAAGGTCAAAAAGCCATGTTTGAAGTTTTGATACGCGAAGTTGCCTCCCGCTTTGGTGTCGGCGACAAAGCCCTGCCGCTGCTGCAAATGCTGCTGGCACGCATGACGGGCAAAGACACCGGTGGGCTGGGCAGCTTTTTGCACCTGTTCGCTGACACCGGCGCCGAGGCCGAAGTGCAGTCCTGGCTGGGCAACAACCCCGAACCCAAACCGCTGAAAAACAGCCAGGTGGAAGCGGCTCTGGGCGCCGCCGGCGGCCTGCTCTCGGCCATCACCGAGCGCCTGCCAATCAGCCGCGACACCGTCACCGCCGCCATCGGCTACCTGATTCCTCCCATCGTCGGCAAGCTCACCCCCACTGGTAGCCTGCCCGACAACTTGCCCGACGAGGTCACGTCCATGTCCGTCATCGGCCAGGGACTGCTGAACGCCCCAGCCAGTCAGCAAAGCAGCGATAGCGGCGGCGGCATGGGCTGGCTGCCCTGGGCGCTGGCCGCCGGTGCCGTGGCTCTGGGCGTGGCCTACTGCAACACCAGTGGGCGCAACCTGTCCGTAGCCGAACGCCAAAAGCAGCAGCCCCCCGCTGCCGCCCAACCCGCGCCCGCCGCCTCGGCTCCTGCTGCCAAACCAGCGCCCACCCCGCTCGCCGAACCTGCTGCCTCTGCTGCTCCCGCACCTGCTGCGGCGGCGCCCGCAGCCTCTGCTGCTCCCGCCGCTGCGCCCGCACCCGTCGCCTCCGTCGCATCTGCAGCAGCGGCGGCGTCCACAGAGGCTGACGAGGTCAAACCCTCTGCCGACGCCGAAAGCGGCGTCGAAACCGCCAGCGACGACGCAGGCCGCCCCACGCTGCGCGCCTACTTCGCCAGCGGCAAATCTGAACTGCCCGCCGCGCTTGCCAAGCAGCTTGACGCCATCAAGACATACCTGAAAGAGCACCCCTTCGCCCGCGCCGTCATCTCCGGCTTCAACGACCCCACGGGCGATGCCGCTGCCAACGCCCAGCTTTCGCGCCAGCGCGCCCGTGCCGTGCGCGACGCCCTGACCGACGCCGGCATCGACGCCAACCGCATCGAGTTGCTCAAACCCAAAGACGCCACCGACAGCACCAACGCCCCTGCCCAGGCGCGGCGCGTCGAAGTGAGTCTGGTTGACGCCGAACCTGCCGACAACAGCATGGACACCATCAGCGACAGCTACGGCCTGCCCATGCTGCGCGTCTACTTTGGCAGCGGCAAATCCGCCGTGCCCGGCAACTTTGCCGACGTCGCCGCCACGCTGGTCTCCTACATGAAAGACAACGCAGATGTGCAAGCGCACATTGCCGGCTTCAACGACCCCACCGGCAACGCCGCCGCCAACGAACGCCTCTCCCGCCGCCGCGCTGAGGCCGTGCGCAACGCTCTGGCCGCCGCCGGCGTTGACGCCAAGCGCATGTTGCTGGAAAAACCCGCTGCTGCCACCGACACCACCAGCAGCCACGCCCACGCTCGCCGCGTGGAAGTGCGCCTGAGCGAAAGCACTGCCAAAGCCGACAAAGCCGATAAAGCCGCAGACGCCAAAACTGCTGCTGCCGCAGACGTTGGCGCCAAACCCGACGTCGCCGACAACCTGCCCATGCAGCGCGTCTACTTTGACACCGGCAAAGCCGAAGTGCCCGCTGACCTTGCCAGC
>ONTY01000035.1:4796-13240 GCA_900320815.1 uncultured Pseudomonadota bacterium | reverse complement strand
TTAGTATATTGCGCAAATATAATATTATCCATAAATTAAAATAAACTTATTGCAAATATACGAAAAATAATTGTTTTGTCACTAGTGTCTCTTAAAAAATTTAACAATTAAAATTCAATTTCAAGTTGACCGTCATCAGTTCCATCATCAGTTCCTCGTCCGAAGAGTTCCGGCAGGTCGTCTTTGACCAACAAGGAGCTTCCGAGTATGCGCAGTACCTGAGCCACAGGCCTGCCAAGTTGGAGGTCGTGCTCGATAATTGCAATGAGGCAGTATGTGATGATGGCGACGTGAATCTGTATCCTGACAGCATTCTCGGTATCACCCCAGAAAGACTTGACTTGGAGATGCTGCTTGATCCATTTGAAGAAAAGTTCCACCTGCCAGCGGTAGCGGTAAAGCAGGGCAATGTCCTTGCCTGCGAGATAGAAGTTGTTGGTGTAGTAGACGAAAGACTGCCCAAGGTCGGAAGCGTAGTAGACAATTCTTCTGATTTCAGTTGGGTAATTCCCTCTATTTCTGTTACCGGTGAAACGAATTGTCTGGTCAAGCAAGACGTTGTCTTCTCCATTGACAGCCTCGTCTCCGTCGACAATCTCGAAATTTGGATGCCGTTTCTCGCGGATGACGAAGAAAGCCCCACAGAGATGTATGGCGGAAAGTCTTGCGAGGTCGAAATATCCCCGGTCAAAAATGTATACAGCATTGGATTCATACCCAATACTGTCCATGAATTTGGTGTCATGCACGTTGGCATTGGTGATGCGATAGAATACAGGTATCTCTGTTGCGATGTCAATCTGAGTGTGGACTTTGATGCCGGACTTGGTACTGCGGAAGCGTGCCCAACGAAAGACGGACATGCAGAGGTCGATTGTGGTGGAATCGACAGCGTAGAAGCGTCCGTGAAGTTCAAACTCCTTGGTGATTCGTCTTCGCTGAGCAAGAGACACCATATAGAAAGCGAATTCCTCGAAGATTCGAGGCTCACGGAGCATATTGGCTTTCGAGAGGGTGTTCCTGACAACGGTTGCCGCACCAAATCCGAGATAGAAAGACCTTTTAGCATGAGCAGTTGTTATATCTGTAAGTTCCCTGAGGCTTCTGCAGCCTATGAGTTGCCCGAACATGAGCACAAGCAGGTGGTTCCAATGGGAGAAACCCCATCCATGGGTCCTGTCCGGGTACTTCGCGACAATCCTCCTGAATTGCCGTTGTGGCAAGTACATTGTGATTTGAGCAAAAACATAACTTCCTGTATGCATAACCGGTCTGATTTCGATTCAGACCATAATATACGCATTTCAAAAGTCGGACACAAGTTTTGTTGCTCAAAACACTATGCATAAGAATATTATAAATTAATTTAACAATAATTAAGAGACACTAGTGTTATTGGTTACAAGTTATTGATTATTGAGTGGTGTTTGTCATATAATAAAACGGAAGTTATTGCGTTATGACATTATATAACAGAACAGAACCATGAGATTTGACGAGCGTAAGAAAGTGCGCACGGTGGCTGGCGAGAACATCGTCATCATGCAGGCCGACGGCGAGGCCGATATGACCAAGGTGGTGGCCCTCAACGAGAGTGCCATGCTTGTGTATGAGCAGCTGAAAGGCAAGGAGTTTGCCGTGGCCGACGTGGCGCGCGTGCTGACCGATGAGTACGAGGTGGATGAGGCCACAGCGCTGGCCGACGCCGAGGCGCTGGTGGCAAGCATGCGCCACGAGCACTTGATAATAGACTGAACAATGGAGAATGCCCGTTTGTCGATAGGCGGTATCGGAGTGACGCTGACCGGCGGCGCCAGTGTGGCGCTGGCCATGCGTCTGCCTGGCATGGCTGTGTTTGCGCAGCCTGGGGCCGACGGCATGGTGGTGCGCCTCGACGAGCAGGTGATGCTGCCACCTTGTCGCTGGCTTTACTCCTACGACCTCGAAGTCTCGGGTGTCAAGTGCCGCTTCGGGGTAGGGGAGGACGGCTGCCACTACCAGGTGTTCGGCGACGGCGTGGTGCTGCGCCACGACAGCCGTGAGCCCGACTCTATGGTGTGCTCGGCTGTGGCCGATGCGTCGCTGCTGGTGCCCGCCGATGGCACGGCGGGCGAGTGCGGCGCTGTGCACGCCGGACTGGCGCTGCAGGCCAAGGGCAGCAGCTACAGCGTGCAGGCGCTGCTGGGCGGAGATGCGGCGCTGGCGCGGCGCTTTGAGGGCGGGCAGTTTGCGACGGTGTATTTGAGTCCGCGCGACTATCACCGCGTGCATATGCCGTGCGATGGCTGGCTGACGCGCGTGGTGTATGTGCCCGGTGCGCTGATGAGCGTGGCGCCGCGTGTGGTGCAGGCGGTGCCGGGACTGTTTGCGCGCAATGAGCGCGTGGTGTGCGTGTTTGAGACGGCGCATGGCCCGCTGGCGCTGGTGCTGGTGGGCGCGGCCATTGTGGGCAGCGTGCAGCTGCCCTGGCAGGGGCGCGTGATGCGCGCGGCGCGCGAGGCGGCGCCACAGGTCTGGGACTACAGCGCGCAGCACATGCGCCTGGTGCGTGGGCAGGAGATGGGGCGCTTTCTGATGGGCTCGACGGTGGTGATGCTCTGGCGCCAGCCGCAGCCGCTGCGCTTTGAGGCGGACTGGCGCAGCGGCGCACGTGCGCGCCAGGGGCAGGCGCTGGCCAATACCCATTGATTTGATACGCTGTTTCCGGCGCAATATAAGGGAGCAAAGTTGATACTGGCACCTATAACGGTTGCAGCTTGTGCGCAGGGGGCAGCAAAACTTTACACAGCAGCGGTGTGCGTGACATGGGCGGCAGGGAAGATACGCCCACATTCACCAAGAGGAGCACAAGACACCATGAACACCGTTGAACGCTTGGCAGCCATGTTGATTCGCCGTTTCAATGCCGCCCGCCTTCCCGAGCGCGCGCCGCTGGCGGTGTGCGTGGAGCGGGTGCCGCAGCGCGGCTGGCGCGTGGCCGCACGGCGGCTGGGCGCTTTCAAACTGCACCATGAAAATGTGCCGGTGGCGCAGAAGCTGTTTTTTGATGAGCACAAGAATATCTACGTGCCCAACGCGCTGGAAAAAGCACCCGTGCCCGCCAGCGGACATATTGCGCGTGCCCTGCTGCGCACGGGCTGCGGCAGCGCCAAAGCGAGGGCGGTGTTTTATAAAAAAATCAGCCCGGCAGACGCTGGCATTTTGCTGGAGCAGGCGGCGCAATTGCTGGCACGGCGCTACGCGGCGTTTCACGATTCTGGCGTCGCTCCTATCGAGTTATGATAGGGTATGCTTCATATGCCGGCAAGATATGCCGGTAATGCAATGTTTATATGTGGAGTATATGGAAGGTATGGTAGGCGCCAGGCGATCCGCCGCGTGTGTTTCTTTTTCTTTTGAAGACTGGATGGTGTGATGACTGCTTCGCGCCTTTTGCTTATTGAAGACGACGCCCGCCTGGCGTCAATGGTGGCGCAGTATTTGCGCGAGAACGGTTTTGAAGTGCAGCACGCGGGCGACGGCGCCAGCGGGCTGGCGATGGTGCAGACGCAGGCGTTTGATTTGCTCATTCTTGATTTGATGCTGCCCGACATCGACGGGCTGGAGGTGTGCCGGCGCATTCGCGCGCTGCCCGGCGAGACCGGGCGGCTGGCAGTGCTCATGCTCACCGCCAAGGGCGACCCGATGGACCGCATCATCGGCCTGGAGTTGGGCGCGGACGACTACGTGCCCAAGCCCTTTGAGCCGCGCGAGTTGCTGGCGCGCGTGCGCGCCGTGCTGCGGCGCCGCTCGTATGGCCCGGTGCAAACGACGCAGCAGCTGATGCGCTTTGGCGCGCTGGAAATTGACCGCGACGCGCGCTGCGTCACCGTGGGCGGGCGCGAGGCAGAGCTGACCAGCTACCAGTTTGACCTGCTGGTGGCGCTGGCCGAGCGCGCTGGGCGCGTGCTCACGCGCGATCAAATCATGGAGGCCGTGCGCGGCAGAGAGCTGGAAGCCTTTGACCGCTCCATTGATGTGCACATCGGGCGCATTCGCGCCGCCATTGAGAGCGATGTGAAAAATCCCAAGCGCATTGTTACCGTACGAGGCGTAGGGTATGTATTTGCTCGCCAGCAGGATTGAACGGTAAGGATGCATCAGATATGGCAGTATGGCGACGCTTCGTTCCTCGGCGGCTGTATTGGCGCATCTGGCTGGTGGTGGCGCTGAGCGTGGCGGCATTGAGCGCCCTGGTCGGGCTGGCCTGGCACACCGCCGTGCAAGAAAGGGAGCGCCGTCCGCCGCGCGAAGCGGTGCTAAGCGATGCCAGCGGCGTCGAGAGCCTGGTGCAGGTGCGTGAGTTGCGCCTGGGCGATCGCAAGTCGCCTGCGGTGCTCATCACGCTGCCCAGCGGCGAAGAGTTGACGCTGCAGCTGGCGCCGCGCCGCAGTGAGTCGCAGCAGCGCCTGGCCGCGCGCATTCCGGCGGCGCTGCGTCCGCCCTGGAGCCTGTGGTGGGTGCTGCTGTTCTCGGCGCTGGCGGTGATGGTGGGCGTGTTTCCCATCACGCGCCGTATGGCGCGGCGGCTGGAGGCGCTGCAGCGCGCCGTAGAACGCTGGGGCGCAGGCGAGCTGGCGCTGCGCGTGCCAGCCGATGGCAACGATGAGGCCGCTGACCTGGCGCGCCACTTCAACGCGGCGGCGGCGCACATCCAGAGCCTGATGGAGGCGCAGGCGGCGCTGCTGCAGTCGCAAAAATCGCTCTTGGCCAACGCCTCGCACGAGCTGCGCTCGCCGCTGGCGCGCATCCGCATGGCCATCGAACTGCTGCCCAATGCCGACGATGCACGCCGCGCCGAGTTGCAGCGCGACATCGCAGAGCTGGACCAGCTGATTGACGAAATCCTGCTGGCCAGCCGGCTGGACGCGCGGCAGGCGGACATGGGCACAGTGGAAGAGCTTGACCTGCTGGCGCTGACAGCCGAGGAGTGCGCGCGCAGCGGCGTGGAGATGGTGCTGGCGCGCGGCGTGACGCAGCTGCCCGTGCGCGGCGTGGACAAATTGCTGCGCCGCGCCATCCGCAACCTGCTGCACAACGCGCTGCGCTACGGCGGCGGCGCGGTGCGCGCCACGCTGGCCGCCGAAGGCGCGCACGCTGTGCTGCACGTGGACGACGAAGGCTTGGGCGTGCCCGAAGATGAGAGGGAACGCATCTTTGAGCCGTTCTACCGCGCCCGTGGCGCCAGCGAGCGCGAAGGCGGCTGGGGGCTGGGGCTGGCGCTGGTGCGCTCCATCGCCCAGCGCCACGGCGGCAGCGCCTGCTGCGGCGCGCACGCTGGGCGTGGGGCACGCTTCACGCTGCGGCTGCCGCTGGCGGCGCAGTGAGGGCACGCGCAGCGGTCAGCAGGCGGCAGCGCGGTTACGATTGGCGCACCGCTGCCGCAGTGCAGCACAGCGGGCGCCGCTGCGGGCAATGCGCGGCGTTCTTTTTTTTGATACGACACATCACAACCCAAGGAATCCGAACATGGCTGGACCCTTCTTCGGCAAACGCGACAGCGACCACACCCCCGCCACCACTCCCCGCGCCCCTGGTGCTGCACCCGGCGCAACCCCCGCACCGGCGCCCGCGCCTTTTGTGCCCGCGCCCGCGCCCATGCCCGCGCCAGCGGCTCCCGGCAGCGCGCCCGCACCCGCTTCTGATGCCGGTGCCGCCAAACTCACCGTCGGCGCCAATATCAAACTGCGTGGCGTAGAAATTACTGACTGCGACACGCTGGTCATCGAAGGCATGGTGGAAGCGAATATGAACTCGCGCCTGGTGCAAATCTCCGAGCGCGGCGAGTTCAAGGGCAACGCCGAGGTGGATATTGCCGAGGTGCGCGGCGTGTTTGACGGCACGCTGACTGCGCGCCAGAAATTGATGATTTACTCGACCGGTCGCGTGACAGGCAAAATCCGCTACGGCAAAATCGTCATTGAAGAAGGCGGCCAGCTTTCTGGCGAAGTCTCCTGTGGCGCCCCGCAAGCGGCGGCCAAGAAATAAACGTGCTCCCACCATTTGCCACACGGCCTGCCGTCGCCCATGCGCTGCCACCAGCAGCCGCTGCGGCGGCATTTTTTATGGCCGCCTTGTGTTTGGTGCCTTTGTGCGGCTGTGCCACGCGCGCTCCGGCGCCCACGACGTGGGGCGAAGTCAAGGGCGCCGAGTTTGAGCGTGGCGAATGGCTGCAAAGCGACTCCAACCGCATCACGCAAGTGACGATGGAGGCGAACCTGGACAGCCTCATGCTGCTGGCGGGCAAGCTCTACCGGCGCAACCCGGTGCAGTGGCGCAAAACCGCCGCTTCGCTTGAAGCGGCTCTGGATGCACTGCGCCACTCCATCTATGCGCACCAACCCTGGGCGCCGCTGGGCGGGCAGCGCGACACAGCCGCGCTGTCGCTGGCGCTGGCGCCGGACTTTGAAGGCGACCGCGTGGCCGCCTTTATCGCCGCCTGCGCCGATACATTAATTACCGCGCACAACGGGCGCCACGAGTTTTATTATCTGAACGGCGTGGACCCGCAATACCTCTACAACGCCGCGCGCAATATGGAAATTGCGCTGTGGATTCTGAATACACGCAAAGCGGCAGACGGCACGCCGCTGCTGCTGGCCAATGAAATGCACGGCGAGGTGCGGAACCTGAGTTTTGAGCGCGAGTTTGGCAAAATCATTGGCCGCCTGGATTTATTGGCGGGATATTTGACCGAACGTTTTCGCCGCACCGCCATCAATTATGTGCAGTCGCTCACTTTCACGCCCATTCTGGGCTTTTTGCCGGTGCGTTGACCCTGTTTTTTTCTGAACGATGAACTCTCCCGTGTCTGCCGCTGCGCCAGCGCCACTGGATTTTCCCGGCATGGGCGCTGCCGACGCCGCCCTCGTGCGCCGCTACCTGGGCTATGTGCAGCATGAAAAGCGCCTGGCCGCGCGCACCTGCACGCTCTACACGCTGGCGCTGCGCCGCCTGGGCGCGCTGGCCGCCGCGCAGCAGCTGACGCTGCTCCAGGTGCAGCCCGAGCACGTGCGCGCCTGGGTGCGGCAGCTGCGCGTGCAAGGGTTGGACGCGCGCACCATTGCGCTCAACCTCTCGGGCTGGCGTGGCCTGTACGCCTGGCTTGGGCGCCAGCAGCAGGTGCGGCTGAACCCCGTTGCCGGCGTTCGCGCGCCGCGCCAGCAGCACCCGCTGCCCGCTGTGCTGGACGTGGACGAGTCCATGCGCCTGGCGGAGTTTGAGCAGGACGATGACACGCCTTGGTTGCGTGCGCGCGACGCCCTCATGGTGGAGCTGCTCTACGGCGCCGGGCTGCGCGTGAGCGAACTCGTGGGGCTGGATGCCGCCGCCAGCACCGCAGGGCAAGCGGCTGGACGCGGCTGGATTGACGCCGCCGAAAGCATGGTGCAGGTGTGCGGCAAAGGCAGCAAATGGCGCGCCGTGCCCGTGGGGCCGCCCGCTGTGCAGGCGCTGCAGGCGTGGCTGGCGCAGCGCAGCGCCGGCCTCAAACGTCCGCCCAAGGATGCGGACGCCGCGCGCGCCCTGTTCATCGGGCAGCTTGGCACGCGCCTGAGCGCGCGCAGCATTCAAAAGCGTCTGCGGCGCCTTGGGCTGCTGGCGGGCGTGGCCAAGCCGGTGCACCCGCACATGCTGCGCCACAGCTTCGCCAGCCACCTGCTGCAGTCAGGCAGCGACCTGCGCGGCGTGCAGGAGATGCTGGGACACGCCAGCGTGGGCACCACGCAGATTTACACGCATCTGGACTTCCAGCACGCCGCACACACCTATGACAGCGCGCACCCGCGCGCGCGGCGCAAAACGCGCTAAGGCAGCCAGTCGCTTTCAGGTGTGCGGCGCGCGGCGCCGTGCGCGGCGTGCATTGCGTCAAGCAGTTTGGCGGTGAGGCGGTAGATGCCGGGGCGTTTGCTCTCGCGCGGGCCGGCGATGTTGAGCGTGCGGATGGCGTGCGCGCGCAGCCACGCCAGTGCGCGGGCGCTGGCGTGGGGCATGTCTTGGCCGTCAAGCTGCGCCACAAAACAGGGGCGGGCGAGTTTTTGCGCAAATCGCTGCGTGGCCAGCGTGCCGCCGTCCAGCGCGCCGGTATTCACAATCAGCGTGCCTTCGCTTTCCAGCACGTTGCGGCGCGTGCGCTGGCGATAACTGCCCTGCGTCAATTCAATGAGCTGATATTTCGGCGCAATGCGTCCATCTTCTGCCATGCGCCCGCATGGGGCAAAACCGCCGTGCGGATACCGCAGCCGGATGGCGAAGTCCAGCGCCGCACGGTCCGCTCCTGTTTGTCCGCCGGAAATAATGCGTTCGCAAAAGCGGGGTGTTTTTTTCCGGCCCTTGGGCAAAGGGGGCGGCGGCAGCGCTGCCAGCGTGCCATCGGCCAGAGTTTCGCGGCGCTTTTCCCACGCGCG
>ONTY01000035.1:0-4775 GCA_900320815.1 uncultured Pseudomonadota bacterium | reverse complement strand
ACGCGATAGGCCGCGCCCACTTCCTCTTTGAGCCAGCGCGCCAATTGCAGCCCGCGTGCGTGAAATGCCAGCCAGTCCCAGCGGGAGATTTCTTCTTCGGGCCGCTCAGGAGAATAAGCATCAAAAACATCAGCCCATTCCTTCCACCAGTCAAAGAGTTTTTGCAATAGCTCTTCGGAAAATGGCAAGGATGCACTCCACCAAGTGCTGCCGCACAGGCAAGAGCCGAGGCCGGGTTCATCAAAATTGCGCTGCATCCACAAAAAAGACCCGCCCCGCGCTGGCCGTATGGTCAGGATGGGCGTGGGGGCAGTGCGCTGGTGTTCAGACATGAGGTGGTTTTGTTGTGGCAGGTATCCATTCTTTGCCCGCAAGCAATGCGGGTATTGCAATATGGTAGTGCATAGTATATGGATGACGCACGCTGCGGTATGGCGCTCTGCTGCCAATTTTATACGCGCCAGCAGTAGTAAAGAGGCATGGGTATATGATTGTTTGCCCGCTTGTTGTGCTGGCAGGCAATGAGAAAAATCATGGGTATTTTCTTCTATTGAAATACTGGCGAATAATTTGCATCTTTGCCCGCAGAAATGGCGGGCGACACATGCTATACCCTTTCCATACTCCTGGGCTTGCTACGCGCTTTCAGGCTGCCAGTGCGCGGCGCGCACAAACATGGTGATGAGTGGCGCATCGCCCACGGCGCGGCTGCGGTGGCCATGAATGGCATCGTCAAAGGCGCAGCCGGCGGGCAGCAGGTCGCCGGAGTAGAAAAACTCGCCAGCGCCGAAGGTGCGCGCGCTGCCGTCGCGCAGGCCAATTTCCATGCGCCCTTGCAGCACCAGGAGCCACTGCGGCTCACCCGTGCAGTGCCAGCCGCTGGCAAAGCCCGGCGGGCTGCGACGCAGCTGCCAGCCGCCGCAGGGCGCAAGCGCCGTGAGGCGGCTGGCGGGTGTGCCGTGCGGCAGGGGGATGAGCACATCGCGAAAGCGCGCCAAGCCGTCTGCGCCCGTCTCCAGCAGCGTGGCACGGATGCTGGCTGTGGTGGTGGCAGCAGCAGCGTCGTTATTCATGGCTGTTTCCGGTGGCGGTTTTTTCTGCACTGTCCGCCGCAGCCGCTGCAGCGGGCATGTGCTCTGGCGCCTGCTGCGGCGGCTGCGCTTGTGGTGCACGCCCGGCTTTCCAGGCGCCATACATGGCGAGCACGCCCGGCACCAAAATCAGCGCCCAGATAATGATGCTCAAATGCGCCTTGACCCACGGGATATTGCCAAACAGATAGCCTGCGCCGCTCACGCCAATCACCCAAATGAGCGCGCCGGTGACGTTGAACATGGTAAAGCGGCTGCGCGTCATCGCTGCCACACCGGCCACAAAGGGCACAAAGGTGCGGATAAAGGGCATGAAGCGCGCCAGAATAACTGTCACGCCGCCATATTGCTCATAAAAGGCATGCGCCTTGTCAAACGCGCGGCGGTTGAAAAAGCGCGAGTTTTCCCACTGGAATACGCGCGGGCCAAAATAGCGCCCAATGCTGTAGTTGCACTGGTCGCCCAGCACGGCAGCGGCCAGCAATATGGCAGCGGCCAGCGGCCAGTCCAGCTTGCCCGCGCCGCCCAACGCGCCGACGACAAACAGCAGCGAGTCGCCAGGCAAAAAAGGCATGACGACGACGCCCGTTTCCACAAACACCACGGCAAACAGCAGCACGTAGACCCAGGCGCCGTGCGCCTGCACGAAGGCGCCCAGGTGCGCGTCTACGTGCAGCACGAAATCAACAAGTTGCATCAGAAGGTTCATAGTGCGGGGGATTATCCGGGCGCGCGCAGCCCCCTATGTTGCGCTGCCGCATCGTTGCGCTTACTCCCTTTGAACTATTTTTGCTGCGCTGCATCAAAGCGCCGCCTACACTGCGCGCCATGACAACGATGCCAACAACCACTTTTTCCGCCTTTCCTTCCCTGGAGCAGGCGAGCGTTGCTGCGGTGCAGCGCGTTGATATTGCGCTGGGCGAGCGCAGCTACCCCATCCTCATCGGCCAAGGGCTGCTTGGCAGCGCCGAGGCCTGGCAGCACATGCCGGGCGGCACGCTGGCGCTCATCGTCACCAACACCACGGTGCAGCCGCTGTATGCCGCGCAGCTTGCCGCGCAGCTTGCCAGCGGCTATGCGCGTGTGCGCTGTGTCGCACTGCCCGATGGAGAGCAGTACAAAAACAGCGCTTCGCTGGCGCAGATTTTTGACGCCCTCATCGCCGCTGGCGCCGATCGCAAGAGTGTGGTGTACGCGCTGGGCGGCGGCGTGGTGGGCGATATGGCCGGCTTTGCCGCCGCGTGCTACATGCGCGGCATCAGCTTTGTGCAGGTGCCCACGACGCTGCTGGCGCAAGTTGACTCCTCGGTGGGGGGCAAACCGGGCTGGCCGAGGTCATCAAGTACGGCCCCATTGCCGATATGGAGTTTTTCGCCTGGCTGGAAGAGCACATGCACGCGCTGCGCGCATGCGAGGGCGCCGCGCTGGCGCACGCCGTGCAGCGAAGCTGCCAAATCAAGGCCGATGTTGTCGCCCGTGACGAATGCGAAACGGGGCTGCGCGCCATCCTCAACTTTGGTCACACCTTTGGCCACGCTATCGAGGCGGGCATGGGCTATGGCCGCTGGCTGCATGGCGAAGCGGTGGCCGCCGGCATGTGCATGGCCGCGCACCTGTCGTGCGCGCTGGGGCTGGCGGGTTGCTCGCTGGTGCGACGGCTGGAGGCGCTGCTGGCGCGCGCTGGGCTGCCTACGCGCGGCCCCGTGCTCGATGAGCGCGACAATGCTGGCCGCTATCTGGCGCTGATGCGGCTGGATAAAAAGTCTGAGGGCGGTGCCATCCGCTTCATCACCATCGAGCGCCCCGGGCGCGCTGCGCTGCGCACCGCTCCTGATGCACTGGTGCGTGAAGTCATCGACCACTGCTGCGCCGCCGAAGCTGTTCCCGTTGCCAGCGTCGCTGAACATTCTGCTGTGCTTGTTGGGGTATAGCAGCTTTTGCCCGCGCAATACAAGGGCGGTAAAGTTAATTTTGTTGGAGTATTTTTGCAGCAATGCTGTGCCATCACAGCCTTCAAAGCACAGGTATAGCTTGATTGCCCGTATATTCTGCTGGCAATGATTGCTTATATTGCTGGGTATAGAGATTTTTCAGAAGACTTCGCCGTCGCCGAGGTAGCGCCATTGGCCAAGGGGCAGGGCGCCAAGGCGTACGCGCCCGATGCGGATGCGGCGCAGCGCGGCCACATGCAGGCCAACAAGGGCGCACATGCGGCGGATTTGGCGTTTTTTGCCCTCCACCAATACAAAGCGCAGTTGTTCACCGTTTTGCCAGTCAACGCGGGCAGGGGCGAGGGGCTGGCCGTCAAGGGCAAGGCCGTGGCGCAGCTTTTGCAGGGCGCTGGGGGGCAGGGCGGCGCGTACGTCCTGTGTGACGCCAGGCAGGGCAACGCGCACAAGGTATTCCTTTTCTACGCGGCTTTCGGCGCCGATGATGTGGCGGGCGATGCGCCCGTCCTGGGTGAGGATGAGCAGGCCGGTGGAGTCAATGTCCAGCCGCCCGGCAGGCGCCAGGTGCGCCAGGTGCGCGGGGGAGAAGCGCCGGCGGCTGGCATCGCCCGCCCAGCGGCTGCGAGGGGCAATGAGCATGGCGGCGCTGGGGTAGCCGCGCTCTGGCTGGCTGCTGACGACGCCAATGGGCTTGTTCATGAGGATGGTGGCGAGGTGCTGCTGGCTGCGGGTGGCGCGTTTGTCTACGTCTATGCGCGCGGTGGGGGGCACGCGCTGGCCGACGCTGGCTGGGCGCCCGTTCACGCGCACCCAGCCGCGGGCAATCCAGTCATCGGCTTCGCGGCGCGAGCACAGACCAAGCTCGGCCATGCGACGGTTGAGGCGGGCGGCGGCAGCGCTGTGGGGGCGGTCAGGGAGCATGGCGTGCGGGTTGGACGGCAGCGGCGGCGGTTAGTCGTCGCCTTGCTGGCTGTCGTCGTCCGAGATGTTTTCGGCTTTGCGGATTTCGGTGTCGGCGTCGGAGTAGCCCAGGGCGATGGCGGCGATGCCGTCGCCGTATTTGTTCATCATGGCGCAGGGCACGTAGATGCTGTCGCGGATGATGGCGCTGGGCAGATCGGTGAGGCTGTCGCAGTTGACGTAGCTCTTGTAGCGCACTTCGCCGTCACGCAGGTCAAGCTCAAAGTTGCCGTTGATAAGGGCGTAATTGGCGCGGGTGAGGTAGCGCATGAGTTCGGTGGTGGTCTCGCTGTTGGCGCTGATGGGGGAGATGGCGTAGACGAGGTAGGCGTCTTCCTTGACGTCAATGTAGAGGCGGGTGTTTTGCAGGCGGCAGTGCAGACTCACGCCCATTGCAAAGAGTTTTTTGGCGCCTTTGTATTCATATTTCCAGTCGTCGGCGTCGAGAAAATCGCCAATGGCGTCTACGATGGCTTCAGTTTTCATGGCTTGAAATAGAGGAAAGGAAAAAAGAGAAAAGGGGTTATTCGCCGCTACTGTCGTCGAGCAGGGTGCTGCCGGGTTCGACTTTTTTGAGTTCACTGGCAGCATCGGAAAAGCCCATGCCAATGGCGGTGAAGCTGTCGCCGTATTTGCTCATCATGGCGCAGGGGTAGTAGATGCTGTTTTGGATGATTTTGTTGGGCAGGGCGGGCAGCTCGTCGCAGTCAACGAAGCACTTGTAGCGCATTTCGCCGTCGCGTGGGTCAAGCTCAAAGTTGCCGTTCATGAGGCC
>ONTY01000196.1 GCA_900320815.1 uncultured Pseudomonadota bacterium | reverse complement strand
GCCGCGCCGAAGGCCGTCAGCAAGGCCGCGCCGAAGGTATTCAGAAAGGGCGCGCCGAAGGCCGTCAGCAAGGCCGTCAGGAAGGGCGCGCCGAAGGCCAAATGCTGGGCGAAGTAAAAATGGCACAACAACTGGTGCTTGGCGCTTTGCATGAGCGTTTTGGCGCTGCACCTGAACACATCGCAGTGCACGTTTTATCCCTGACCGATACGCAAGTGCTCTATCGCCTGGTGGGCGACGCCTGGAAAACGCCTTCTCTGGGCGATTTTGAAAAACTCCTGCCTGAAAACACCTGAGCACACCGCCGGGCTCATGTCCGTCCCGCCGCCCGCCGCTTGCACGTTTGCCGCTGTGCTGCGCGCCACGCTTGGCGGCGCACCTGCGGCACGCGGCGCCGTGGTGTGCCTGTGCGCCCAGTGGTGCGGCACATGCCGCGAGTTCCGCGCCGCATTTGACGCAGCCGCTGCCGCGCACCCACAACTTGTTTTTCGCTGGCTGGATATTGAAGACGACGCCGACGCCCTGGGCGAGGACGTGGACATTGAAACCTTCCCCACCATGCTGCTGGGCACAGCCAGCGGCGCGCTGCGCTTTGCCGGCCCCATTGCACCGCAGCGCGCGCACCTGGAGCGCCTGCTTGGCGCGCTGCTGGGCGCCTGAGCGCAGTGCCAAGCGCAGCTGCTGCGCCCCGCAGACAATCGCGCGCCATGTCAATCAGCACCTACCTCAAAGAACTCGCCCAGGGCGCCGGCGCCTCTCTTAGCCGCGAGAGGGCACGGCAGCTCATGGAGCAAGTGCTCGATGGCGGCTGCAGCGACCTGGAACTCGGCGCCCTTGTCATGGCCATGCACCTGCGCGGTGCCAGCCTGCAAGAGATGGCTGGCTTTCTGGACGCCATCCAGCCGCGCCTCGTGCGCTTGCCCAGCGGCGAGCGCCCCACCGTCGTGCTGCCCAGCTACGGCGGCGGCGTGCGCTGGCCTCCCTTCACCCCGCTGCTTGCCCTCATCCTCATGCGCCGTGGCCTGCCCGTGCTGCTGCACGGCACAGGCGGCGATGAGCGCAGCGTCAGCGCGCAGCGCGTGCTCGCCGCCTTTGGTCTAAGCGCGCACAACCCCAGCCGCCCTGTGGACAACGGCCAGATTGCCTGCGTAGCCACCAGCGCGCTGCACCCCGGGCTGGCGCGCGTGCTGGAGGCACGCCGCAGCACCGGCGTGCGCACCCTCGCGCACACCCTGGTGCAGATCATCAGTCCCGTAGACGGCCCGCACCTCATCGTCGCCTGCTACGAGCACGCCGGCGACGCGCAAGCCATGTCCATCCTGCTGCAAAAAACGGGTGCGCACGCCATGCTGCTGCCCGCCAGCGAAGGCGAGCCAGTGGCAGCGCCGCAGCACCTGGGGCGCATTGAAGGCTTTGTACAGGGGCAGATGCAGCTGCTGCAGGCCGAAAGCGACACCCTGCTGCCGCTGCTGCCCGAACTGCCCCCCGTGCCCGACGTGATGGCCTCCGCCGAATACACCCTGGCTGTGATGAATGCCGAACTGCCCGTGCCCGAACCCCTCGCGCGCCAGGCCGACCTCATCATGCGCATGTGCAAAAACATTGAAGCCGAGAATGACGCCTCGCACCTCCAGCGTCTTGCCGTCTAAATATACCTATTGAGTATTCTCTCTTTACCTATATATCATGCCGGCAACACAAACTCGACTTTGAGAGTATTTATCACTATCAAGGGTATCAAGATATTACCGGCATACAAAGCCGGCAAGTAGAGGCAAACAAGTAGAGTATTTTTCATGCTCCCCGCGCCGCCCATTCTCGTCTACGAAGACCGCTGGCTGCTGGCCTTTGACAAACCCGCCGGGCTGCTTGCCGTGCCCGGGCGCGGGCCGGAAAAAGCCGATTGCCTGGCCACGCGCGTGCAGGCGCGCTGGCCAGACGCCCTCACTGTCCACCGGCTTGACCAGGCCACCAGCGGCCTCATGCTCATGGCGCGCGGCGCCGCCATGCAGCGCGCGCTCTCTGCCCTTTTTGCCGCGCGGCAGGTGGACAAACGCTACCAGGCGCTCACCTGGAGCTGCCCCGTCGCCGCCAGCACAGACGCCGACGGCTGGGCACGCATCGCCCTGCCCCTCGCCCCCGACTGGCCGCGCCGTCCGCGCAGCCGCGTGGACTGGCAGCACGGGCGCCCCAGCCTCACCCTCTGGCGCCTGTTGCCGCTGTGCCTGCCCGCCGCACCCGCCTGGGCCGCTGGCAGCGGCGCCACGCGGCTGGAACTGGCCCCTGTCACCGGACGCTCACACCAGTTGCGCGTACACCTTGCCGCCCTTGGCTGCCCCATCGCCGGCGACGCGCTCTACGGCGGCGCCAGCGCCCCGCGCCTTATGCTCCACGCCAGCGCCCTGCGTCTGCCCCACCCCGCCAGCGGCAAGACACTTGCGCTGCACAGCAGCGTGCCGTTTTGAAACGACACTCGCTGCTGCGCTTATAGTGACCCTTTTACAGAAATCAAAAACACCCCATGCATACCATTTCACAGAAATCAAAAACACCCCATGCATACCATTATGCGGCGCTGGCCGTCATTACCCTTATCGCCTTGTTATTGAGAGCCTACAAAATCGGTGAACTGCCAACGGGCATTTACATTGACGAAGCACACAAGACCGCAGAAGCCATCTATGCCTTAGCCACCGACAAACGTGAATGGTTTTATACATTTCACAAGTTTGGCAATCCTGGTGTGGAGGGCGGCATTATCAACGCCATCCTCTACAGCTTCAAGTTTTTCGGCATCGGTCTCTGGCAACTCAAGCTGCCCTCCATTCTTTTTGGCACGCTCACCCCGCTGGCCGTCTGGTTTCTGGCGCGCGAACTGTTCCCTGCCCGACCACGTCTGGCGCTGGCGGCGGCCTGGTTCGCCGCCGTCAGCTACTGGAGCCTCAATTTCTCGCGCATTGCCTTTCGTGGCATTATGGTTGCGCCCATTTTGGCGTGCGCCGTTGCGCTGTTTCTGCGTGGCGTGCGGCAACGCTCGCAGCTCTCATGTGCCCTGGGCGGTCTAATATTCGGACTTGGATTTCACACCTATATTGCCTACCGCATCTCCCCGGCGCTGCTGCTTGCTCTTATTTTTCTGCTGTGGCTGGCGCATGGAACAGATTTTATGCGGCAGGCGCGGCGCAGCATTGGGCTCTGTTAAACCAGGATTGACATGATTTGCTGCACCTTCCTGCTCATTTGTTTTTGGAGCCGGAAGGTCTTAAGGAAGGTCTGCACAACCTACCCCAGGCAGTACTACAATGTGTGCATGACAGCCTCCCAACAGACTCTCGGATTCGCCCCTGCGCCCTACAAGACGCGCAAGGCTCGCTTTTTGGAAGAGATGGAACGCATCGTGCCTTGGGCGCAGCTTCTCGCGCTCATCGCCCCGTATTACCCGCCCGAGGGCAAGCGCGCCCTTGGCGGGCGGCCTGCGTATCCGCTTGAAGTCATGCTGCGTGTGCACTGCCTGCAGCTTTGGTGGAACTTGGGCGACGAGCGGGCGCAGGAAGAACTCTACGAATGCCCCACATCGCGCGCATTCGCGCGGCTTGATGGCGCTGCCGTCATGCCCGATGAAACCACCATCCTGCGTTTCCGGCATCTGCTGGAAACGCACGACCTCGCTGGGCAGGTCTTTGCGCTTGTCAATGAGCAGCTTGAGCAACGCGGACTGCTGCTCAAACGCGGCACCCTGGTGGACGCCACCATCATTGCTGCGCCCAGCTCCACCAAGAACAAGCAAGGCAAGCGTGACGAAGAAATGCACCAGACACAAAAAAGCGGGCAGTGGCACTTTGGCATGAAAGCCCACACGGGCACGGATGCTGACAGCGGACTGGTGCACACCGTGGTCTACACGGCAGCGAACGTGCACGACATCAGCGTGGCCGGTAAGCTGCTGCACGGACAGGAGGAATGCGTCTGGGGTGATGCGGGCTACCAAGGCGTAGACAAACGCCCAGAGAACGCCGACAGCCAAGTGCAATGGATAACAGCCATGCGCCCAGGCAAGCG
>ONTY01000003.1 GCA_900320815.1 uncultured Pseudomonadota bacterium | reverse complement strand
TTTATACCCGCTTCATCAAAAAGCCTCTCATCAATATATGATTTTGCTGCCGGTCCGGAAATGTATTCATCTCCTCCCGTCTGATGGCATAAATCAACAAGGCGCTCAGTTTTTCCCTCAATCAACTGGTAATCCCATGACCAACTTATTTTTGTTGTAATCCCAAGGTAATCCCTGATGATTTCGAGGAACGCCCTGTTCATATCAGAAACAAGTTCATGCTGATGCTCCAAATACAGGGGCTGGATGAATGCGGCAACCTCTGAAAAATATGGCGCTCGACTGTAATTCTGTGCAATGGTTTTCCAGTGTTTTGTCGCCCAGACCGTGCCATTGATGCGCGTATCCCTGATTTTCTGTCCAAAGTCTTTCACGACAGGCACAGTCAGCCATTGGACTCCTTGGCGCGTCTTTATCTTGTTACGGTTGCGCCAATCGCTGCTTGTAAACTGTACATCATCATATAAGATAAATTCATCCACTGCGGCCATCATGTCAAAATAGCCTTTCCAGGGAATATAGTTAGATTGCAAGATGGCAACTTTTTTCATTTTATACTCATATGAAAATATGCTTTACCCTATCCTCTTAGGAAGATCTGCCCCTTGTATCTCGCGCTCCTTTCGAACACCACGGATGCACCTGCAGGCAAGTTATGCGTTTTCTCCATTAATTTTTTTCCAGATCAACTTCTTTTGGAGCATATAATTCGCAAGGCAGTTCTCCACAGTACCATTCAGCACGTTTTTCATAACCATCTGGAAAATTCAGATTCAGGCGGACAAAAATTTCGTCCGGAATGCTCTGTCGCTGTTCATCATTATGGTTCGTTAGCACCCAAGAGCGCAACAATTTCTCCCGTGGCACCCGTTGTAACTGCCGCGTTGCAGTATCCAGTCTTCCACTATATCCTCCCAATATCCAAGGCGTTCCTACCGCTTCAGCGCCAAGCACATATAGCATTCCCGGGCCATAGCCTGCCAAATCTATAATCGGTATACCTGAAACAACCCCCCCTTGTTGCGCCTGACTCTGCACATATTCAATATAGCTGGCAGTAACTTCTGCAAGTTTTAATCGACCTCCTCCTATCCTCATGAATGTTTTTTGTTTATATATCGGCGCATCCTGTCTATAGGGCGCATATTGCGAGTAGGCAATAGGTATAGTAATAAATAAAATCACACTCATAATAAAAGACAACGCCAAATTCCATAATTGTTTGGCCGGCAAAAGTTTAAATGCAACAATTGTGCCGATAATAGGAAAAACTAGAACCTTATTGGCGCTCCACCAGTACCCTGTGTTCGTGCCAAAAACATATATGGCTGGCATGACAAAAAGCAACAATGACAGCGCCAAAACGCTTGTCTGTGGACGGATGCTCCCTTCCTTCCACTTTTTTGATGCGAACAAAACAGCGAATAATAGAAAACCTGCAAAAGTTATATAGAAATAGTCTGGTTGCTGTATTGATTGTGTCCTTTCTGGTGACATAAGAAAAAAGGAACTGGCAGCGCATGCAAAAACTACCACCGATGCCGATGTTTTTTTTGTCTTCTGACACACTGCCAAAAGTAACATAAAACTTACTGCCAATACGAACAGTAATGCATCTTGCAATGTGATTGACGGCAAATTAATAAAATGCTCCAATCCTTTTATAAAACTGTGCCCTGATTGCAGTGATAATGTATCATAGTACCCATTTATCAAACCAATAACAAATTTATACGGCGTTCCACTGATAATACACATGCTTATAAGCATGAATACTGCAGATGTGATGTAAATCACACTTAAGAGCTTGAATCTTTCTTTAGATATGAGAAAAAAATAAAAAAACAAGCAGATGAATAACAACAAAGACGATGTAGGCTTAGACAGGAAGCACAAGGTACAGCCAAGCCCTATCACAAATGCTCCAAAGTATTTTTTGAAAAAACTTTCGGAAGTTGCCAAAACCACGCCTATCATGCAGATAAGCAATGCTTCAAAGTTCAGGGAATTATAGGACGGCGTTGCACTCATCCATGATGGCATGGCTCCCATCCAGGATTGCTCATGTAAATTTTGCATGCATGACACAGTCGCAATGCCCGCTATCACAGCCCATGCAGTATCTTTTTTGTCTAAAGAGCGAATATTTTCTGCCAAAACAAGATAAGCCAGCAGAAATGCCAAAATATATTTTAAAATCGTATCAAACACTCGCAGGAAAAATATATTTCCTCCAAGTAATTCATAAAGAGGGTGATAGACTGCACCAAATTTAGTGATACTAGAATCATAAAGATGGGGAGATTGCATGCTAATGAGGTAATATGCCTCATCAGTGGGTTCAAACCCATACCCACATGCTTTTATGACGCGCCAAAAAAGTACTGCCGCCATAAATATGATGCCACACGCCATGCTGGTCTGCCCGTCTGGCAGACGTATCTGATTTTTAATGGTGACAAAATCTGGACGCAGACGGCTTGCTGCGATGGTTGTGGAATCATTTTGCGGAGCTGTTTTTCCCGCATTTTCTCCCTCTATTTCCAAGGCAGGAGCTTTCTCCATTGCATTTGTGTTCATGAGCACCTCCCCTGGCTCATGAATGGCGCCTTGCCTGCAGCGGGCAGGCGGGGGCGCTGCACACCCGTCTGGAAGCCTTGAAAAAACGCTTCCAAGCTGTTGATTTTACTAATGATTTTTTGGAAAAAGTGGGGGGTAAATGGCATGGGCGGAGATTGTAAGGGATTGCACAGCTGCATGCTTGTCTTCTTTACAGTACGGTTTGAATCTGCTGCCCCCTTCCTTGTGCCCCATGCCCTCTCCCCTGCTTGAAGTCAGCAACCTGCACGTCACCTTTGGCGCTGCTGCGCCGCTGGTGCGTGGCGTGTCGCTGGCGCTGGAAGCTGGCGAGAAGCTGGCGCTGGTGGGCGAGTCGGGGTCAGGCAAGACGCTCACCGCTTTGGCTCTGCTGCGGCTGCTGCATGGCGCGCGCGTTGAGGGGCAGGCACTGTGGCGCGCACCTAGGCAGTCGGAGCGCGATTTGCTCGCGCTGTCAGAACGCCAGATGTGTGCGCTGCGTGGCGATGAAATCGCCATGATTTTTCAGGAGCCGATGACGGCGCTCAACCCGCTGATGCCGGTGGGCGCGCAGATTGCCGAAGTGCTGCGCATCAAACGCGGCATGGGCGCGGCGCAGGCAGCGCGCGAGGCGGCGCTGCTTTTGGGGCGCACGGGCATTTCGCAGCCGCAGGAAAAGGCGCGCGCCTACGCGCACCAGTTGAGTGGCGGGCAGCGCCAGCGCGCCATGATTGCGATGGCGCTGGCGTGCGCGCCGCGCCTGCTGCTGGCCGATGAACCGACGACGGCGCTGGATGTGAGCCTGCGCCAGCAGATGCTGGAGTTGCTGGACGAGCTGCGCCGCGAGGCTGGCATGGCGGTGCTGCTGATTACGCACGACTTGCCGCTGGTGCGCCGCTTTGCCGACCGCGTAGCGGTGATGCAGCACGGGCGCATCGTGGAGCAGGGGCGCACAGCGGATGTATTCGCCGCCCCGCAGCAGCCCTACACACAAATGCTGCTGGCCAGCGCGCCGGTGCGTGACGTGGATGAACACGCCGGTGCGGGCGCGGCACCGCTGCTGGCGGCAAGCGGCCTGGGCGTGCGCTACCCCACGCCGCTGCCGGGCGTGCGCGGCTGGTTCAAAAAGGGCAGCTTCACGGCGTTGCAGGAGGTGAATTTCACGCTGGCGCCCGCGCGCACGCTGGGGGTGATTGGCGAATCGGGTTCGGGCAAGTCCACGCTGGCGCAGGCGGTGCTGAACCTGCTGCCGCGCCCGCAGGTGCAGGGCGGCCTGCACATTGCCGGGCGTGCGTGGGACGCCAGTGAGCGCGCCAACCGCCCGCTGCGGCGTGTGGCGCAATTCGTGTTCCAGGATCCGTTTTCCTCACTTTCGCCGCGCATGACGCTGGGCGCCATCGTGGGTGAAGGCTTGCAGGTGCACGAGCCGCAGCTTGATGAAGCCCAGCGCCTCGCGCGCGTGCGGCAGGCGCTCTCAGACGTGGGGCTGCAAGAGGCACAGTTCCCCGGCCTGCTCATGCGCTACCCGCACGAGTTCTCTGGCGGCCAGCGCCAGCGCATCGCACTGGCGCGCGCGCTCATCGTGCGCCCGCAGCTTCTGGTGCTGGACGAACCAACCAGCGCGCTGGACGTGAGCATCCAGCAGCAGGTGCTTGCCCTGCTGCAGCAGCTGCAGCGCCAGCGCGGCCTAGCGTATCTGCTCATTACGCACGACGTGGCCGTGGTGCGCGCCATGGCGCATGATGTACTGGTGCTCAAGGACGGGCACGCCGTCGAGAGCGGCGCGGCGCTCGAAGTGCTTGGCGCGCCGCAGCACCCCTACACGCGCCAGCTTCTGGCGGCGGCTGCGCCCTTGCCTTCTTCCCCTGCCTGAAAAAAAGGAGCTTTTCCCCATGCGTATCGTCGCCAGCATCTTCGGCATTCTTGGTGTGTTGGCCGCCCTGTTCATCGTGCTGCAACTGGCACGCACCCAAATCAACACCCTGAACACCACGCCCATACCCGCACCCGCTGCCACCGCCTCCACGCCAGCCCCCACAGTGCGCGCACAAAGCCAAAACATCCAGCAGAACTATCAGCAGGCGGCAAATCAAGTCATGGAACAAGCACGGCGCCAGATGCCCGATGAAGCGCAATAAGAGAAAGCGATTGACGTATTGCTGACGCAAAAATACCCTGCGCCTTTTGCATAGACACAGCACGGGCATGGAAGGTCACACAAATACAGAATGTATGAGTATCCTTCTGCTACCCGCAAATATCGCGGGCATTTGGTTATATACTACCACAGTATATGCAGATACCTTGACACACAAACACAGCGTGCACAGGCACTCACCTGGATACCCCTCCATAGTTTTCTGGCTTTGTTACCCCAGCGTTGACGTACAAACGCCGATTTTGCAGGGGCGCAACTCATGGAACCTATACTGCACTCACGCCTGTATCATCTACATACCCGCTTATCTTGCCGGCATAACGCTATAAATATCATGGGTATTGTATAGAGACGAAAAATTCTCCACTCCCTGCGCTGCCATGTGCCCATTGGCGCACGCACCGAAAACACAAGCCACAAGGGCTGCATGGACGGCGCATCATCATTTGCAACGGGTATTTCACGTTTGCCTGCATATCTTGCCGGCAGCCAAACATAAGAAACACGAGTATCTCTCTTCCATACCCACAACTTCACCTTCACCCGCTGCCCCGGCGCACACGCATCGCGCTCTGGTGCTCATCGTCGCCGCCATGCTCATTTATGGCTCCATTGGCGTATTCCGGCGGCATATTCCGCTTTCTTCGGCGGCGCTGGCGTGCACACGCGGCGCCATTGGCGGGCTGTTTTTGTGGGGATTTGCCGCGTTCAAAAACGGCACGCTGCGCCTTGGCGTAGAAAAAAGGCACATCCTGCCGCTCACGCTTGCCGGCTTTGTTCTGGGCACAAACTGGATACTGCTGTTTGAAGCCTACCGTTACACCACCATTGCCGTCGCCACGCTGTGCTACGCCATGCAGCCGGTGATTTTAATAACGCTCTCGCCGCTGGTGTTTGGCGAGAAAATCACACTCAAAAAAAACACCTGCGTCGCCATCGCCGCAGCAGGCATGGCATTGGTTTCTGGCATTGCCAGCGGTGGTGCGCCACAGGGCGCATTGGCGGCCACACACGTCAAGGGCATTGTGTTTGGTCTGGGCGGTGCGCTGCTGTATGCGCTGGTGGTTATCATGAACAAAAAAATCCATGTGCCCGATATATATGGCAAAACGACGGTGGAACTGCTTGCTGCCGCTGCCACCATTTTTCCCTACGTAGTTTTTACGGCGGGCGGCAGTGGCGGCGGAGCGCCGTTTTCACTCTCTGTTTGCGTGTTGGCGCTGATTTTATTGCTCGGTGTGCTGCACACCGGCGTGGCCTATGCCATGTATTTTTCCAGCCTGGACGGGCTGCGCGCCCAAAGCGCTGCCATGCTCAGCTACATAGAACCGGCTGCGGCGCTTGCCCTTTCCATATTCCTGCTGCACGAGCCATTTGGCGCCGCGCAGCTTATTGGTGCTGCCTTGGTTCTTGGCGCGGCGCTGGCGCATGAGGTACTTTGAGCCGGTTTGTTGACACAAAAAAGCCGCCCGCTGCAAGTGGCGGGCGGCTTTTGTGCTGGTTTGCCCTGGAGATCAGGCGCCAAAATTGGCTTCGGCAAAGCCCCAGTTCACCAATTTATCCAGAAATGCTTCAATGAACTTGGGGCGCGCGTTGCGGTAGTCAATGTAGTAGGCGTGTTCCCACACGTCAATGCACAGGATGCGCGCATCACCCGTAGTCAGAGGCGTGCCGGCTGCCCCCATGTTGACGATGTCGAGTGTGCCATCCGTTTTTTTCACCAGCCACGTCCAGCCGCTGCCAAAATTGCCGGCGGCGCTGGCGGCGAAAGCTTTTTTGAAGGCGTCAAAGCTGCCCCATTTTTTTTCAATCGCTGCCAGCAGTGCGCCGCTGGGCTGGCCGCCTCCTTGCGGCTTCATGCACTGCCAGAAAAAGTCGTGGTTGGAGATTTGCGCCGCTTGGTTATAGATGCCGCCTTGCGCTTTTTTGATAACGTCTTCCAGCGGCATGTTTTCAAACTCAGTGCCCGCCTGCAGCTCATTGAGTTTGTCAACATAGGCTTTATGGTGTTTGCCCCAGTGGTATTCCATCGTTTCTTTGGAATAGATGGGAGCGAGGGCGTCAAGCGCGTAGGGGGGAGGGGTGAGGGTGCGTTGCATCGTGTGTTTTCCTTTCGTGGGAGGCGGCTAGAAAAAGCGCCGCAGTGTAGGCAGTCAGCGCAGTTTTTGCCCGGTCACACGCGCAAACACCTCACCGTCACCAAGGATTGCGGCAATGTGCTGCCCCGCGTGTGCGTCGGCGGCACGGGTCAGCGGTGCGCCGCTCTCGGTTTGCAGCCAGGCGAAGCCGCGCTCCAAGGTGCGCTGCGGACTGAGTGCCGCCAGCCGCGCTGCAAGCTGCGCCAGGCGCACTTGCTCGCGCTCTGGCACAGCGGACAGAGCGCGCGGCAAACGGGTGGCGAGTTGCGCCAGTCGCGCGGCCTCAGCAGCCAGACGCGCGTCGCTGGCGTGGCGCAGCCGTGCGTGCAAAGTGGCAAGGTGCAGCGCGGCGCGTTGCACGGCTTCTTGTGGGCGCGCCAAGCGTGCGGCGAACCAGTCCAGACGTTGTGCTTCGCTGTTCAGGCGCTGATGCACGGCGGCACTCAGGCGCCGCGCAGCAGCATCCAGCGCGGCAAAAAGCTGCGCGCGCTCTGGCGCGATGAGTTCGGCGGCGGCAGTGGGTGTGGGGGCGCGCACATCAGCGGCAAAGTCAGCGATGGTGAAGTCGGTTTCATGCCCCACGCCGCTGACGGTGGGCACGGGGCTGGCGGCAATGGTGCGGGCAAGCTGCTCATCATTGAAGGCGTGCAGGTCTTGCAGCGCGCCGCCGCCGCGCACCAGGGCAATGGCGTCAATCTCGCCTGCCAGCGCATAGAGCCGCTGCAGCGCGGCGCACAGTTCGGCGAGCGCGGTGCTGCCTTGCACAGCAGCGGGCGCCAGCAGCACACGCACCTGCGGCGCGCGGCGCGCCAGCGTGGTGCAAAAGTCGTGCAGCGCGGCGGCGGAGAGGGAGGTCACCAGGCCGATGGCACGCGGCATGGTGGGCAGGGGGCGCTTGTGCTCTGGCGCGAACAGTCCCTCGGCTTCCAGCTTGGCTTTGAGCCGCAAAAACTGCTCAAACAGCGCGCCTTGCCCGTCAAGCTGCAGGCGCTCGGCCACCAGCTGCAGCCCGCCGCGCAGCGCATACACCGCCAGCCGCCCACGGGCGCACACCAGCGCACCTTCGCGCGGCGCAAAAGCCAGGCGCGCAGTGGCGCTGCGGTACATCACGCACTGCAACTGCGCACTGCTGTCTTTGAGAGCGAAATAAAGGTGCCCGCTGGGCGCGCGGTGCAAACCGCTGACCTCGCCGCGCACCACCACAGGGGTAAAGCGCGCATCCAGCGCATCGGCCACAGCGCGCACCAGCGCCGCCACGCTCCACACAAAGGGCTGCGCCGGAACCGCATCAAAAAGGCTGTTCATGACACCGTCATCCTCAGTGAATATGCGGCGCAGCGGCGCTGGGCGCATGGCTGCGCGTTCGGGGCGCTGGATGCACACACTCTCCCACAAACTCCTGCACAGCCACGGTTGACACGCTGGCACCTGCTGCCAACGGCGTGCTGCGCCATAATCCACCCCTTTCGCATCGACGCCCATCCGCATGAAAAAAAGCCTGCCGGGCGTGCAGGCGCCAAACACACAGGAAAAACATCTTGCTGTCCATCATACAAGCCGCTGGCTGGCCCATCTGGCCGCTGATTTTGTGTTCCATTCTGGCGCTGGCGTTCATTATTGAACGTTTCATCAAACTCAAAAGTTCGCGCATTTTAGGCAGCAGTAACCTGCTCGATGAGGCAATTGGCATTTCGCGCAACTCCGTTCCCACGCCCGATATTGCCGCGCAACTGGCTGAAAACTGTGCGCTTGGCGAAGTGCTTGCTGCCGGCTGGCGCGCCCTCAACCAAAACCCGCACAGCACACCGGGCGACGTGCGCGCCGCTATGCAGGCCGCAGGCCGCAGCGTGGCGCACCAGATGGAGCGGTATTTGCCCGCGCTGGGCACCATCGCCTCTGCCGCACCGCTGCTTGGGCTGCTGGGCACCGTCATTGGCATGATTGAGATTTTCGGCTCGCAGGCGTCTACCGGCGCGCTCTCTGGCGGCAACCCCACCATGCTTGCGCACGGTATCTCCACGGCGCTCTACAACACCGCATTCGGTCTTATTGTGGCCATTCCATCGCTGATTTTCTGGCGCTATTTCCGCGCCCGTGTGGATGGATATACGCTGGCGCTGGAATTGGCCGCCGAGCGTTTTGCGCGCCACCTCGAACGCTTTTGCGCGGGAGGCCGGCAGTGAAATTCAACCGCGTACACACCGAGCCGGAAATTAATCTCATCCCCTTTATTGACGTGCTGCTGGTGATTCTCATCTTCCTGATGCTCACCACCACCTACAGCCGCTACACCGAACTGCACGTCAACCTGCCCTCCGCCAGCCCCGACTCCGCGCAAGAGCAGCCCGAGCAACTCGTCATCGCCGTCACTTCCGACGGACGCTACGCCGTCGGCGGGCAGGCGATGGAGCAGCGCAGTGCCGAAGCCATTGCCGATGCGCTCAGCGCGCGCCACCCGGGCGAGAAAACCATCCTCGTCATCAGTGCCGACGCCGCCGCCCCCGTGCAGGCCGTCGTCACCGCGATGGACGCCGCACGCCGTATCGGCCTCTCGCACATCAGCTTTGCCGCGCAAACCGGCGCCGCCACCACGGACTAACGTCCGCGCTGTGGCACTGCACTGTTGCTGCGCGTGCAACACCACTTGCGCCGCGCCTGGCAGCGTCGTGGCGCCCTCGCCTGCCTGCTCTGGCCCCTTTCCCTGCTCTACGGCGCGCTTGCCCGGCGCCAGCAAGCGCGCCAGCGCACACGCGCCCAGCGTCTGCCCGTGCCCACCATCGTCATCGGCAACGTCATCGCCGGCGGCGCCGGCAAAACCCCCACCGCACTGGCCATCGCCCGGCATCTCACACAACGCGGCTGGCGCCCCGGCATCATCTCGCGCGGCTACGGCAGACAGCAGCACGACTGCCGCGAAGTGCTGCCAGACAGCACGCCGCAGGACGTGGGCGACGAACCCCTGCTCCTGCGCCAGCGCAGCGGCTGCCCCGTTTTTGTCGCCCCTCGCCGCTTTGACGCAGGCCGTGCCCTGCTCGCCGCGCACCCACAGGTCAACGTGCTGCTGTGCGACGACGGCCTGCAGCACGCGGTGCTGGCGCGCGACATAGAAATCTGCGCCTTTGACACACGCGGCATCGGCAACGGCTGGCTGCTGCCCGCCGGTCCCCTGCGCGAGGCCTGGCCGCGCCCCGTAGATTTCATCCTCTTGACGCAAGCGGACGCCGTCCCTCCGCCCGCAGCCACTGCCCCCGTCTTCGCTGCCACCCGCCGCCTCGCAAACAACGCCCAGCGTGCAGACGGCAGCCCAGTCCCCCTCGCCAGCCTGCGCGGGCAAGCCGCCGCCGCCCTCGCCGGCATCGCACGCCCGGAAAACTTCTTTGCCATGCTGCGCGCACGCGGCATACAGCTAGAAAAAACCCTCCCCCTGCCCGACCACGGCACATTTGAAAACCTCCCGCCGCAGATACGGCATGCCGATATTCTGCTGTGCACCGAAAAAGACGCCGCCAAACTCTGGCCACTGGCGCCCCAGGCACTCGCCGTGCCGCTGGAACTGGATATTCCAGCGGAGTTTTTTGAGGCGTTGGATAAAAAACTGACAAGGCTTCCTCACCCCCCTGCCGCTGAAATCGGCATCGCCCCCCATTGAACACATGCTCGCCGCGCCCGTGCAATAGATGGTAGTATCACACCAACGCCGGCATAAATTGCCGGTGATGAAAGTGTGAATGATAGAGTATATGGAAGGGCGCCCCGTGTGGGCGCCCGCGCTTATGCCCACCACAGCAAAGGCAACCACAGGGGATTGCCCCTACGCTCGCTCTGCTTTGGCATACTGCACCGAGGGCACACGCAAACGGAAAAAACACATGTCGGCACTCCAGGACTACATCAACCAAATCACTGACAAGGCGCTGCGCGAGGGCATCCAGCGCGAAGTTGACCGCCTGCTGCAGAACAAAAAGTTTGGTCTGGTATTTGAGAACCACCAGCCCGAATACACACCGCTTTGGGGCGCGCGCATTGCCGAGCAGTGCACCGTGGCGCGCAAAGATGCCATTGGCGGCACGCTGTATACGGTAGTCAAGAAAAACGAGCGCAAGGCGTGGTGCCTGCCGCAGGGTGGCAAAGGCGGCGAAGGCAGCGGCGAGGTGGAATGCTTTTTTCTGGACGATATTGTGCGCATCGCCCGCTTTGGCGAAGCCATTTACCCCTGCCTGCAGCGCCTTGACACGATTGAACGCGCCCCGGAAAACAGCCCGGCGCACAGCCTTTGGCACACCCTGATAGAGGCGGAAAACTACCACGCCCTGCAGCTGCTGGAATGGCTCTACGCCGGCAAAGTGGACTGCATTTACATTGACCCGCCCTACAACACTGGCGCAAAGGACTGGAAATACAACAACGACTACGTGGACGGCAGCGACGCATGGCGCCACAGCAAATGGCTCGCCATGATGGAGCGGCGGCTGAAAATTGCCAAGCGCCTGCTCAATCCCAAGGACAGCGTGCTTATTGTCACCATAGACGAAAAAGAATACCTGCACCTTGGCTGCCTGCTGGAAGAAATGTTTCCGGAGGCACATCAACAGATGATTAGCATAGTCATCAATACAAACGGCGTCGCACGAGACCGTGAAATGTATCGTGTTGAAGAATATGCTTTTTTTGTCTATTTAGGAAATGCTGGGCCAGCGCCCTTGGATGACACAATGTTTTCCTCGGAAATCAGCCAGCGCAAGGCAAGTCAGGTGGGAGAGGCTAATGAGGGGTGGAAGTAACTCGGAACGCAGTCATTCGCCGGGGTGTTTTTATCCAATTTTTATTGACCCCATAAATAAAAAAATTTCTGATATTGGTGACCCCTTACCTCTTGACGGTGATATAAAAAGCATTCCAGATAGACGGGGGCTTGTTACGGTGTGGCCTATTGCTAGAGGCACTGGCGATGATAAAGTATGGCAAATGTCAGCCCCTAATTTGCGAAAACTTGTAGACGCGGGTTTTGCAAAAGTCGGTGCTCACGATAAAAAACGCGACCGATGGTCACTGCTTTATCTTGGGCGTAACCAAAGAGAGCGTATAGCACGAGGGGAACTCGTCATTACAGGAAGAGATGCGAATGGGGTTGCACAAGTTGAGGAAACAGGAGAAAGAATTCCATTGGCAATTCCAAAAAGCGTATGGAACAGACAAGCGCACCACGCTGGTGAATATGGTTCACGTTTAATTAGGTCAATTATCCCAGGACGTAATTTTGCTTTTCCAAAATCCATTTATGCTGTTCGTGACTGCTTAAAGGCAATTGTTATAAACAAGCCAAACGCCCTCATTCTCGACTTTTTTGCTGGCAGCGGCACGACACTGCACGCCGTGAACCTGCTCAACGCTGCGGATGGCGGGCAGCGGCGCTGCATTCTGGTCACAAACAATGAAGTGTCCGCCGATGAAGAAAAATCGTTGCGCGAGGCTGGGCACAAGCCGGGCGATGCGGCGTGGGAGGCGCTGGGCATTGCGCGCCACGTGACCTGGCCGCGCACGGTGTGCAGCATTCGCGGCGAAAACCTCAAGGGCGAGCCGCTGGGAGGGCAATATCTGGGCACTGAGCGCGATATGGCTGCAGGCTTTGCCGCCAACGCCATGTATTTCAAGCTCGGTTTTCTGGACAAAACCAGCGTGGCGCTGGGGCAGCAGTTCCGCGCGCTGCTGCCGCTGCTGTGGATGCAGGCGGGGGCGCGCGGCGAGTGCCCGCAGCTTGACGAAGGGGACGCATTGCCGTCCATGCTGCTGCTGCCGCAAAACGGCTTCGCTGTGCTGCTGCAAGAAAAGGGACTGGTGGCGTTGCGCGCAGGCATGGAGCAGCACGCGGACGTCAGCGATGTGTTTATCGTGGCTGATTGCCCGGAAAACTTCGCGCGGCTGGCCGTGCAGTTTGCGGACAAAACCTGCCATTACCTTTATCACGATTATCTGGAAAACTTCCGCATCAACGCCGACAAGGAGGGGCAGGCATGAGTGCCTCCAGGAACACATTGCACGGCTTCCAGCGCGATGCCGTGTACACCATACTCGGCTATCTGGATGATGCTGCCGCTGCCGGCAGCAGGCGGGCGAATGAAAGCCGCGTGATTGCGCTCACGGCGCCGACCGGCTCGGGCAAGACGATTATCATGGCGGCGCTGATTGAAAGTATTGTGCGCGGCGTGGCGTTTGCGGATGCGGTGTATGACGAGCAGCCGCAGGCGGTGTTTCTCTGGCTCTCAGATTCGCCGGAGCTCAACCGCCAGTCGCGCGAGAAAATCGCCGTCTGGTGCGGCGAGGGCATCGCGCGGCGCATGCGCGAGATTGATGAAACGTTTGACCAGCGCATACTCGAGGATGGGCACATTTATTTCCTGAATACGCAAAAGCTCGGCAGCAAGTCGCGCCTGGTGCGCGCGGGCGACCGCAACCACACCATCTGGCAAACGCTGGCGGCCACAGTGCGGGAAAAGGCGGGGCAGCTTTACGTCATTATTGACGAGGCGCACCGTGGCATGCAGGGCGGCGCAAAGATGCGGGAGGCGACCACCATCATGCAAAAGTTCCTGCTTGGCAGCCCCCCGGATGGCTTGCCGCCCATGCCGCTGGTGCTGGGCATGTCGGCCACAATTGAGCGTTTTGATGCGTTTATGGGCAAAACGCGCGCCATTACATATCCAACGGTGGAGGTGGATATTGACGCGGTGCGCCGCTCCGGGTTGCTGAAAGACAAAATCCGTATCAAATACCCGGAAAACGGCGGGGTGAATATCGGCCTGTCGGTGCTGCGCGCGGCAGCCGAGGACTGGCTCGATAAATGCGCGCGCTGGCAGGCGCATTGCGAGCAGTTTCGCGGCGGGCAGCAGGTGCGCCCGGTGCTGATTGTGCAGGTGGAAAACCGGGCGGGCGATGAGGCATCGGCCACCAGCCTGGGCGAGTGCATGCAGGAAATTGAAAAGGCGGCGGGCAGGCGCTTTGCCCGTGGGGAGGCGGTGCATGCGTTTGGTGACAAATCAACGCTCGTGGCCAATGGGCTGGAGATTGCGTATCAGGAGCCGTCCACGATTGAGGGCGACCCGCATGTGCGTATCGTTTTTTTCAAAGAGGGGCTGGTGACGGGCTGGGACTGCCCACGGGCGGAGACGCTGATGTCGTTCCGCCGCGCTGTTGACGCAACGCATATCGCGCAATTGCTCGGGCGCATGGTGCGCACGCCGCTGCACCAGCGTATTGCAAGCGATGAGGTGCTCAACGATGTGAAGCTGTTTTTGCCGTATTTTGACAAGGCGGCGGTGGAAAAAGTCGTCGCGGCGCTCAAAAGCCGGGAAGAAGCCAGCGTGGGCGATATTGAGGGCGAAGCAATAGAAAAGCCAGAACGCGAAGTGTTGACGGTGGTGCACACCTCCGTGCCCGCTGCAGCCACGACACTCGCACAGCAGCAGCAAGGGGGCAGCGGGGCGCAGCAGGTGCACAGCGGCGCTGCAGCAGGGGCGGCGCCATTTACTTTGCACGCCGAAGGAGAAGGGGCGCCGCACGCTGCGCCTGCAGCAGCGCAGGCGTCAGCAACTGCGCCAAGCGTGGCGGCACAGCCGGCGCCGCGCGGGCATGGCGGCGGAGGGCAGGTAGCGGCAATGCCCGCTGGCACAGCAGCGCCTGCACCACGGCGTCCGCAGCCGGTGCCGGGCACGTTTGACCGCGTGCAGGTGCTTGATTTCATCAACCGTGCGGGGCTGATTTGCTGGGAGATGGAACGCAAGAAAATCAATGATTATCTGACGTCACTTTTTGCCTTGGCGCATCTTCTGGTGCAGGCGGGCTTGAAAGATGATGCGGCGGAGCTGGTGACGCAAGCCATTGTGGAAAAACTTTCAGAATATATCCGCACATTGAAAGATACCGGGGAATATGAGGCGCTGGCGGAAAAAATCAGGAAGTTCAAACTGCTGACTGTCACAGTGGATGCGTTTGGCCACACCATTATTGACGGGTTGGATGATGATGGCGGCACGCCTGACTTTTTTGCGGCAGAAAAAGATATTGAACGCCAATTGCGCGCTACGAACAAGCGTCTTGCCAGCGACAGCGTTTACAAAATGTGGGCGCTGCGGCTGCAGCAGGAGGGCAGCGCCGATGACCCACGCATTGACGTGATTTTGTATGCGGGTAATACGGGCTGCCGCGACGCTTTGCACGCCTGGGCCAGGCAGGAGTTCCATCGCCTGCGCGATGCGTGGCGATTGCCGGTTTTGCGCTGCAGTGGCGCGCTCGCCTGGAAAGTGCAGCAGGACTTCAAGGAAATTGTGCGCGATGGGGACGAAGCAAGCCCGCAAACGTTCCAGTTGCCCACAACAATTGTTTCGCCCCCAGTCAAAGAGGGGAGCAAACGCTATGCAAGCCATCTTTTTGCTCACGCAGGCCGGGGCGATGCGCGCATCAGCCTCAATGACTGGGAAGAGGCAGTGATTGCGGAAGAAGAAAAACGCCCTGATTTTGTGTGCTGGCTGCGCAACGACAATAAAGCGCCGTGGCGTCTGCGCGTGCTTTATGAAAAAGACGCCAATGTGCAGGATGTGTTTGCACCTGATTTCATTATCGTGCGCCGTGAGCCACATATTGGCTATGTGATAGATATTCTGGAGCCGCACGGCGCGCAGTATTCCGATAATCTGCCAAAAGCACAAGGGCTGGCGCGCTATGCGCAGGAATGCTTGAGGCAGGATGACGCCACGCCGCTTGGGCGCGTGCAAATGATTCGCAAGGATAGGGATGCGGCTGGCGGGGCGCGGCTCAATCGCCTGGATTTGATGGACAGCGGTGTGCGCGCGGCGGTGCTGGCGGTGCAGAACGAGGCGGCGTTGAGCGCGCTCTTTAAGTAAGAGCGAAGCTGTAGGGACGCCCCTACAGAAAAATGACAAAACCAGGTGGTATCACATTACCGCCCGCATAAGTCGCGGGCAATTCCATGTTATGTGAAGGAGTATCAAGTGAACCAGCCGCCTGCTTCTGATGAGCAAGCATTTCGCCTGCATTGGAAGGCATCACTCCATAGATGCTGGTTTATTCATCATCGCCCGCATATAAAGCGGCGTTCCAGTCTTCATCATCATGAGTATTTGCAATTTTCCGCACGCACGCGGCTGGCAGCGAGCCGGGGCCGCAGCCCAAAAAGCCGCCGCTCTGCCGCTTCCAGAGGCCGGCGTAGATGCCACCGCGCGCGAGCAGTTCGGCGTGTGTGCCCTCTTCCACGATGCGCCCGCCGTCCATGACGATGAGGCGATCCAGCGCGGCGATGGTGGAGAGGCGGTGCGCGATGGCAATCACCGTCTTGCCTTCCATCAGCTCGTGCAGGCTTTCCTGGATGGCGGCTTCCACTTCGCTGTCCAGCGCGCTGGTGGCTTCGTCCAGCAGCAGGATGGGGGCGTCTTTGAGCATGACGCGCGCAATCGCCACGCGCTGGCGCTGCCCACCGGAGAGCTTCACGCCGCGCTCGCCCACGTGCGCGTCATAGCCCGTGCGCCCTTTCTGGTCGCTTAGTTGCGCGATGAACTCATCGGCCTGCGCGCGCTGCGCAGCGGCGTGCATGTGTTCTTCGCCCGCGTCGGGGCGGCCATACAGGATGTTGTCGCGCATGGAGCGGTGCAGCAGCGACGTGTCTTGCGTAACCATGCCAATGGCGCCGCGCAAACTGTCCTGCGTGACGTGGGCAATATCCTGCCCGTCAATCAAAATGCGCCCGCCCTGCACATCGTGAAAACGCAGCAGCAGATTGACGAGCGTGCTTTTGCCCGCGCCCGAGCGCCCCACCAGCCCGACTTTTTCGCCGGGCTTGATGTGCAGATTCAGATTGTCAATCACGGCGCGGCTGCCGTCGCGGTACAAAAAGCGCACATTTTCAAACTGCACTTCGCCGCGCTGCACTTTCATCTCGGTGGCGTCTGGTGCGTCCTGCACCGCGCGCGGGCGCGTAATTGTATTAA
>ONTY01000076.1 GCA_900320815.1 uncultured Pseudomonadota bacterium | reverse complement strand
AAGCCAAGGGTATATGTGGAATGCCGGCAAGATATGCGGGCAGCACGCCATGAATTGTTGGGGTATTTGTGTTTTTCATCGATTTCCCCAGACAAGCAGCATCCGGACCAAGAGCTTCAAAAATACTCAGAACAATTCCAGCTGAACGCCGGCTTTTCCTGCCGGTAATGAAGATATACCTTGGTCATGTTCGCGTCGCATCAGCACGATGCGGTTGCTGTTGGTGCCCCCTTGGTTGTTTGCCACGCCCCAGCAGTGGGCGGTTTTGGTGAAGTGCTGGCGGTTGATGAGCACGGCCAGCGGCTGCAGGGGCAGGCCGGCGGCGGCGGCGAGCACGGTTTCTTCCAGCCGCAGCGTGCCGCGCCGCACTTCGCCCACTTCATAGGCAATGTGCCCGCCCGCGCGCGTGAGGCGCGCAAGCTCGGCCAGCACGCGGTGCGTGAACGCCTGCCAGGCGGCGGGGCTGCGGCTTTGCGTGATGGCCAGCTGCTCTGCGTCCAGCCCGGCGAACCAGCAACGCAGCCAGTTGTCGGCGGCGTACTGCACCACGTCCAAAAAAGGCGGCGAGGTGACGGTGAGCGCCACGCAGCCGCTTTCAATATCTGGGGTGTTGTCGGCAGGGCGGGTGAATAAACGCGCTTGCGGCGCGTGAATGGCGCCGTCAGCCAGCAGGGCGCGCGATTTTTTCAAAATGAGGGCGGGCACGTCGCGCAGCGGCGGGGTTTGCGCGCGGCGGGCGTTGATTTTTTTCTGGCTTTCTACGGAAACGGCTTGATTGGGCGGCAGCGTGTAGACGGAAAAAAAGCCGGCGGAGTGCCCGGTGAGGCGATTGATCGCCACCATGCGTATCCACGCATCCACGCCATCCAATATGCCTTGCGCCTTGCGCTCCAGCAGCCAGCGCCGCAGCCCTTCAATCGCCGCCAGCGTGCGCGGGTGATAAAAGGCGAGCAAATCTTCGCGTTCAAAATCCTGAAAATCGTCCCACGGTATTTCTGCAAGGCGTTTTTGAATATCGGGCAAAGCGGGCGTGTTCAGGCGCGGGGCGCAGAGCAGGCGCGAGAGCGGGTTGATGTCATTGCCAAGCGGCGTGCGCCCAAGCCGCGCGGCTTCAATGGGCGTGGTGCCGCGCCCCATGAAGGGGTCGTAGACGGCGTCGCCCGGTTTTGTCAGGCGTTCGATGAAGAAGGCGGGCAGTTGCGGCTTGAAGCAGGCGCGGTAGCTGACTTCGTGCAGCCGCATGGCCTGGCGCTGGCGCGCGGTCCAGAACTCGCCCGTGATGCGCGGCACGCCGCCCACAAGCGTCGTTTCTGCGCCGGGCGGCGCGAGTTGCGTCAGCACAGCGGAGTTCACGCGGGCAGGCGCTCCAGGTCGGCGCGCAAAAAGTGCGTGCCCGCTGGCGCGTCGTGGCGCCAGGGGTCGGTCGGCTCAAAGCCCAGCGTGCTGTAGAGCGTGCGCGCGGGCTGCATGGCGTCCAGCGTGTCCAGCAGCACGGCGGCGTAGCCCAGGCGCAGAGCCGCGTCCAGTGCGGCGGCGGCAAGCTGGCGCCCAAGGCCAAAGCCGCGGAACACCGGGCGCACGAACAATCGCTTCATCTCGGCGGCTTCCGGAAAGCCGGCGTCGCTCGCGCGGCGCAGCGCGCAGCAGCCGGCGGCTTCGCCATCCACCAGCGCCAGCAGCAGTGCGCCGCCAGCGGCTTCGGCGTAGGGGCCGGGCAGTGTGCGCAGTTCCTCCTTGTAGCTGTCGAGTTCCGGGTGCCCGCCCATCTCGGTGATGTGCCGCGCGTAGTCCGCCAGCAGCTCGCGCGTGGCGCGCAGTTGCTCCGCCCCGTCGGGCGTGAGGAGTTCAACGTCAGGTGGAGGGGCGTCGCTCATAGGTGTTCAATACGATGAAATGGAGGGCGCGGCGTTGCCCCACGCCACCAGCGCCCAGACGCTGAGCGCAGCGACAGCAACGATGGCCAGTGCCAGCAGCCGCTGGCGTGCGCCGTCGGTTGATGCAGGCAGGGCGGCGGCGTCGTTTTGCGGCAGTGTTTTATCGCCCGTGAACATGGGGCCAATCAACTTGTGCCCGGTGAGGCTGTGGAAGCTGACGGCGCACACATGCAGCACGATGATGCCAAGTGTGAGCTTCTTGCCCCAGCCCGAGTGCCAGCTTGTGGCAAACGCAATCCAGTCGCTTGGCACGCGCCCGGTCAGCGGCCCCTGATAGAAGATTTCATCGTCCACCATCAGGCCACTCACCACCTGCGCGAGCATGATGGCGATGATGGCAAACACGGCCAGCGCGCCCAGCGGGTTGTGGCCGGCGAGGTCGGCGGGCGTGGCTTGCCGGCGCAGGTAGCGCAGCACGCGCGCGGGCGTGGGGATGATGGTGGCAAAGCGCGACCAGTGCCCGCCCACGATGCCCCACACCAGGCGCCACAGCAGCAGCGCCAGCACCGCGTAGCCCAGGAAAAAGTGCCACCGGAGGGCGTCGCCGCCGCGCATGCCCGTGGCAATGAGCGCAAAGATGGCCGCAGCCAGCAGCCAGTGAAACAGGCGTGTGGGCAAGTCCCAAATGCGAACAGTTTTCATCGTTGGTATATATGGCGGGGAAAGGTGGTGGAAAACAGCGCCTAGTGTATAAAGCCCGCCGCGCGCCGCCACCCTTGGATGGGTGGGGCGCGTTTTTTCACAAGCCTCTTTCAAACCAAGGAAAACCCACGATGAAAAAAATGCTGACCGCTGCGGCGCTGGCTGCCGTCGCTGTGTGCGCTGCGCTGCCCGCGCAGGCGCAATTTGCCAAAGCCGAAGACGCCGTCGCTTACCGCCAGGGTGCGTATCGCGTGCTGGCGCACCATTTCGGCAGCCTGGGCGCGATGGCTAGCGGCAAGGCGCCGTTTGACGCTGCCCGCGCCGCCGCTGATGGCGAAGTACTCGCTGCCATTGCCAAACTGCCTGCCACCGGTTTTGTGGCTGGCGCTGAAAGCAAAGCCGCCAAGCCCGCCATCTGGACGCAAGGCGAGAAGTTCAAGCAAATTGACCAGAACATGATTGAAGCTGCCGGCAAACTGGCCGCCGCCGCCAAGAGTGGCGACCTGGAGCAAATCAAGGCGACGTTTGGCGATACCGCCAAAACCTGCAAAGCGTGCCACGACGAGTACCGCCAGAAATAATTGCTTCTGGCATTTGAAGGAGCCGCCTCAAAACCCGCTGCAAGCCTGCGGAGCAAGGGTCTCTTGCCCTCCGTTCTTCCCCGAAGTTTTGATGCACTTCCTTGAAAAAGGAAAACCCCGCTGCGGCGGGGTTTTTTGTGGCTCTGCCCGCACTCTGCAGGCGCTGCACGGGTGCGCACAAAACAATTGCTCTGCTCCAGGCGCAGGCGAGAGGAGTATTTTGTACGTCAACGGCGGGTTCTCAGAGCCTCATAACATTGAGTATATTGCTTTTTGCCCGCAAGTTATGCGGGCAAGCATATGTGATTGATTGGAGTATGTGAGGGGAGAGGTTTAGTGCTGCGCCAGCAGCGCGGCTGCTTGCACAGCAAAGTAGGTGAGCACGCCAGCAGCGCCGGCGCGCTTGAAAGCAAGCAGCGACTCCAGCATCACGGCGTCGTGCTCCAGCCAGCCGTTTTGCGCGGCAGCGCAGAGCATGGCGTATTCACCGCTGACCTGGTAGGCAAAGGTGGGCACGCCAAAGGCGTCGCGCACGCGGCGCAGCACGTCCAGATAGGGCAGGCCGGGTTTGACCATGACCATGTCGGCGCCTTCGCGGATGTCGGCGGCGACTTCGCGCAGCGCCTCGTCGCTGTTGGCGGGGTCCATTTGGTAGTTTTTTTTGTTGCTGCGCCCAAGGTTGGCGGCGCTGCCGACGGCATCCCGAAAGGGGCCGTAGAAGGCGCTGGCGTATTTGGCGCTGTAGGCCATGATGCGCGTGAGGGGATAGCCGCCTTTTTCCAGCGCGTGGCGCACGGCGCCGATGCGCCCGTCCATCATGTCGCTGGGGGCGACGATGTCGGCGCCGGCTGCTGCGTGGCAAAGCGCCTGGCGCACGAGTTGTTTGACGGTTTCGTCGTTGAGGATGTAGCCGCTCTCATCCAGCAGGCCGTCTTGTCCGTGGCTGGTGTAGGGGTCCAGCGCCACGTCAGTCATCACGCCAAGGTCCGGAAAGCGTTTTTTCAGCGCGCGCACGGCGCGCGGGATGAGGCCGTCTTCATTGGCCGCTTCGCTGCCTTTTTCATCTTTCAGCTCTGGCTCAATGGCGGGAAAGAGCGCCAGCACCGGAATGCCAAGCTGCTGGCAGTGCTCGGCCACGGGCAGCAGCGCCTCAATGCTGTGGCGCACCACGCCGGGCATGGAGGGCACGCTCTGCTGCGCGGCGCCGCTGCCGGCCATGACAAAGACGGGGTAGATGAAGTCGCTGGCGTCCAGGCGGCTCTCGGCCACGAGGCGGCGGCTGAAATCGTCACGGCGCAGACGGCGCGCACGGGCGGCGGGGAAGGGGGTGTGGATGGTTTGCATAGTGCGATGCATTGTGCGGCGGCAGGGCAGGGACGCATTGTTGCTGTTGTGCAACGTGGCACGGCGCCCGCACTGCGGCGTACAGGGTGATTGACGGGAAATTCCGTCAGCAAGATTTGGACAAGAGCAGCAAAAGCCGTCAAAAAACGCTACATTCGCCGGCGATGTCGAGGTTCCGCTGCGGTGCCCGGCATCCCCGCTTTTCCTCCCTGAGCGGGTGCCTGGCCGCTTTGAGCGACAGGCTTGACGCCCCCAGATTCGCCTAATGAATCTGGGGGTCTTTTTTTTGGGCGCTGCGGCGCAGCCAGCCCCTTTTCTTGTGTTGTGTTTTTTTTTGATATGCCCGGCTCCAAGGATTTCCGCCGCAGCAGCCGCTTGATGGAATTGCTGGCAGCGGCGGCGCCGCAGCCGCCGGCGTCGCTGGCATGTCCGCTGGCGCTGGTGTATGCGGCGCTCATCGGCTATGCCAGCTTGTTTCCGTTTGCAAACTGGCGCAATCAGGGACTGGCGCCGTGGGCGTTCCTGATGGCGCCGCTGCCGCGCTGGTGGACGTGGTTTGACGTGCTGGCCAATCTGGCGGGCTATATGCCGCTGGGCTTGCTGCTGGCGCTGGCGCTGCGGCATCGCCGGCGTCGTTGGGTGGCATGGGCGCTGGCAGCGGCGTTGGGGGCGGGGCTGTCACTGCTGCTGGAAGCGGTGCAGTCGTACTTGCCGCAGCGTGTGCCTTCGAATGTGGATTTCGCGCTCAACGCTGCCGGGACGGCGTTGGGGGCAGGGCTGGCGCTGGCACTGGATGCGGTGGGACTGGCGGGGCGCTGGGGACGCTGGCGCGCGCAGTGGTTTGTGCCGCATTCGCGCGGGGCGCAGGCGCTGTTGGCGCTGTGGCCGCTGGGGCTGCTGTTTCCGCCGCCGCTGGCGTTTGGCATGGGACAGGTGGCCGAACGCCTGCTGCCGCAGCTGGCACATGTGGCGCCGTGGCTGCTGCCGCAGCAGACGCTGGTGCTGGCGCCGCTGCCGCCCGTGGCCGAGAGTGTGTGCGTGTCGCTGGGGGCGTTGGCGCCGTGCCTGTTGGGCTATACGGTGGTGCGGGGGCGCTGGCGACGGGCGCTGCTGGCGCTTGGGGCACTCATTGTGGGGGTGGGGGTGTCGGCGCTGTCGGCGGCGCTCAGCTACGGTCCAGAGCACGCTTGGGCGTGGGCCGAACCGCGTGCATTGGCTGGGGTGCAGATGGCGGTGGCCGCAGCAGTGGCAGCGCTGTGGCTGCCGCGCTGCTGGTGCGCACTAGCACTGCTGGCGGCGCTGGCAGTGCAGGTGGCGCTGCTCAATGCGGCGCCGCAAGAGGCGTATTACGCGCAGACACTGGCCGAGTGGGAGCAGGGGCGCTTTATCCGCTTTCATGGACTGGCGCAGTGGCTGGGCTGGCTGTGGCCGTATGCAGCGATGACGTATGTGCTGGTGCGCCTGCTGCACGCGTTGCGTTGGCGGCGGCTGATGCACTAAAAATAAGAGCAAACAGCCATTTTTTATTGCGAGCTACAGCGCAATTTCATATCTGTTTGTTGCGTGGCGTTGTCGGGCGCAGCACAGTGAGCTTTCACGGACAATGCCCGCCGCTGGCCACAGCCAGTGATTGCACACATGCCGCCGCTGGGCGGCTCTTTTCTTTGAACTCTATGACGATGTTTGCTTTTGTGCGCCGCTTGGCGCTGGTTTGTGTGGCGGCACTGGCAGTTGCAGCGCAAGCGCAGCAGCTGCCGCAGCCTCCGGAGATTGCCGCCAAGGCGTATTTGCTCATGGACGTGAATGCCGGGCAGGTGCTTGCCGGGCGCGATATTGACGAGCGCGTGGAGCCGGCCTCGCTCACCAAGCTGATGACGACATACTTGGTGTTTGACGCGCTGCGCGCCAAAAAAATTACGCTCGATCAAACCTTTCCTGTCTCAGAGCGTGCCTGGAAAATGCCCGGCTCGCGCATGTTCATCAGGCCGAAGCTTTTGGCATGAAGGGCACGCACTACGTCAACCCTGAGGGGCTGACCGAACCGGGGCACCACACCACGGCGCGTGACCTGGCGCAGCTCTCCATGCGGCTGATGCGCGACTTCCCCGAATACGCGCACTACCACAGCATTCAGAAATACCGCTACCCGGGCACGCCAGAGAGCAACGACAACAACCGCAATACCCTGCTGTTTCGCGACCCCACAGTGGACGGGCTGAAAACCGGCCACACCAAGGCGGCGGGCTACTGTCTGGTGGCCACGGCGCGGCGCGACTTTCCGAATATGAAAGGGCGCCGCTTGCTCTCTGTCGTGCTGGGCACGGCGAGCGACGCGGCGCGCGCGAATGAATCGCAAAAGCTCCTCAACTGGGGCTATACCGCTTTTGAAGGCGTACAACTGTTTGACGCTGGCCAACCCGCTGCCACGCCGCGCATCTGGAAGGGCAAGGCCAGCAGTCTGCCGCTGGGGCGCACCGAAGAGATTGTCGTTGCCGTGCCCGCCGGCAGCGCCGCGCAAGTCACCAGCGAAGTCATTCGCCCTGAACCGCTGGAAGCGCCTGTGCAAAAAGGCCAGGCCATCGCCACGCTGCGCGTCAAGCTCGGCGGGCAAACGCTGCGCGAAGTGCCGCTGCTCGCGATGGAGAGCGTCGAGCGGTCAGGTTGGCTGGGACGCAGTTGGGATGCATTGCGCTTGCTGATGCCGTGGCAGAGCAAATAGGATGCTCATATAAATGGAGCAACTTGCCAGCATAATTTGCGGGTGCCAACGATTTTCTTCTGAAAAAAACGATAGTTATTTGCATAACTGCTTTTTTCTCCATCAGAGACGAGACCTGTTTTCAGGATGTTAAGGAACTCACCTTTTTCCTTATCTGTAG
>ONTY01000158.1 GCA_900320815.1 uncultured Pseudomonadota bacterium | reverse complement strand
AAGGGAAAATTGGCTGATACGCTGGCAGAGATGGAGCAGGATGTGCAAAGCGCCATCAGCTATGCAGGCGGGAAAACGCTGCTGGATTTGCGCCGCGTGGATTATGTGGTGCTCAGCGGCGATAACAGCCGGGTGCTGTAGGCTGCGTGCACTCGTGTGGCACATCGAGCAGCTTTCTCCCTGTTTGTGTATTTTCTCGGTATGGCTCTGTTACCCGCAAAGAATGCGGGCATCCGTTGCTTGATGTGCGTGGTATTTGATTTTTTTGCCTGCTTTTAACCCAGCTTGGAGATGTCGCCCAGTGCATCGGCACGCATTTGGGCGTCGGCAAAGTCCAGCGCGCCGCAGTAGATGGCGCGCCCACAGATAACGGCTTCGATGCCCTCATCCTGCACGGCGCACAGCTGCTCAATGTCGCTCATGCCCGCCAGTCCGCCAGAGGCGATGATGGGAACGTTGACCGCCTGCGCCAGGCGAACGGTGGCGCCGATGTTGATGCCGCTGAGCATGCCGTCGCGCGCAATATCGGTGTAGATAATGCCTTGCACGCCCCAGTCTTCAAAGCGGCGTGCAATATCGGCGACGTCGTGGCGGCTGGTTTTGCTCCAGCCTTCGGTGGCGACTTTGCCGTCGCGCGCATCCAGCCCCACGAGAATATGCCCGCTAAAGGCGGCACAGGCGTCTTGCAGAAACTCCGGGTCTTTCACCGCAGCAGTGCCAATAATCACATAATCCAGTCCGGCGTCCAGATAGGTTTCAATGGTTTCCAGGTCGCGGATGCCGCCGCCAAGCTGCACCGGCACCAAGCCGTCGACTTCGCGCAAGATGGCGCGGATGGCGGGCATGTTTTTCGGCTTGCCGGCAAAGGCGCCGTTCAAATCCACCAGGTGCAGGCGGCGTGCGCCTTGCTCCAGCCAGTGCGAGGCCATGAGGGCGGGGTCGCTGGAGAAGGTGGTCACTTGCGTCATGTCGCCCTGTTTCAGGCGCACACATTGGCCGTCTTTCAAATCAATGGCGGGAATGAGGAGCATGATGGATGCTTTTTTGGGGAGGAAGGAAAGGGGGGGTCAGGGATTCCAGTGCAGGAAATTGCGATACAGCGCCAGCCCCTGCGCGGCGCTTTTTTCCGGGTGAAATTGTGTGGCAAAGACAGTGCCGCGTGCGACGGCGCTGGCAAATGAAATGCCATATTCTGTTTCGCCAGCAATATCGCTGCGACGCGCCGGGCAGGCGTAATAGCTGTGCACGAAATAAAACCACTGGCCGTCTGGCACATCGCGCCAGACGGGGTGCGGCTGCGTCTGGCGCACACGGTTCCAGCCCATGTGCGGCACTTTGAGTGCGCTGCCGTCTGCTGCTGCGCGTTGCCCGCTGGCGAAACGCCGCACGTGCCCGGGCAGCAGTGCCAGCGCGGGTGTGGGGACAGCGTTGCGGCTTTCGTCGCTGGCTTCCAGCAGCATTTGCATGCCCACGCACACGCCAAAAAGCGGCTTGCTGGCAGCCGCGTGCAGCACCGCCTCCAGCAGGCCGCAGTCACGCAGCGCGGCCATGCAGTCGGGCATGGCGCCCTGGCCAGGGAGGATGAGGCGCTGGGCACGGCGCACGGCAGCAGCGTCACTGGTGACGATGACGTTCACCCGCTCATCAGCGGCAGCGTGCTGCACGGCTTGCGCCACAGAGCGCAGGTTGCCCATGCCGTAGTCAAGGACGGCGACGGTGGCGGTGGTGGTGTTCATGGTGGTCACAGCACGCCCTTGGTAGAGGGCACGCGCCCGGCAGTGCGCTCATCAAACTCCACGGCCATGCGCAGCGCGCGCCCAAAGGCTTTGAACAGGCTCTCGATCTGGTGGTGCGCGTTGATGCCGTGCAGGCACTCAAGATGCAGCGTGATGGCGGCGTGGTTGACCAGCGCCTGGAAAAACTCGCGCACCAGTTGCGTGTCGAACTGCCCCACAGCGGGCGCGGTGAACTCGGCGTGCATCACCAGAGCTGGGCGCCCGGAGATGTCCACTACGGCACGGCTGAGTGCCTCGTCCAGCGGCACGTAGCTCATTCCGTAGCGGCGGATGCCGCGCGCTTCGCCCACAGCCTGGCGCAGCGCCTGCCCGATGGCGATGCCGATGTCTTCGACGCTGTGGTGGCCGTCCACGTGCAGGTCGCCCTGGCAGCGCACCTCCAGATCCAGCAGAGCGTGGCGTGCGATTTGCTCGAGCATGTGGTCAAAAAAGCCGATGCCGCTGGCAAGCTGCGCCTGCCCGCTGCCGTCCAGATTCAGGTGCACGTCAATGGCGGTTTCGTTGGTGCGGCGAGTGATGGCGGCGCAGCGTGGCGCCTGTGGCGTAGTGGCAGTCATGGTGTTGAAAGCGCAGCGCGCAGCGCCGCGAGCATTTGGGTGTTTTCTTCGGCACTGCCCACCGTCAGGCGCAGGCAGCCGGCAAGCTGCGGGTGCATGGCGGAGACGTGCTTGACGAGAACGCCGCGCGCTTTCATGCCGTCAAAAACGCGCTGCGCACCTTCGGCGGTGCCGGCGACGCGCAGCAGCACCATGTTGCCCTCGCTCGGCCACACGGTGCAGCCGGGCAGCGCGGCGAGTTCATTCATCAGGCGCTGGCGCTGCGCGCGGATGTCGGCGGCTTGGCGGGCAAATTCGTCGGCGTGCTCCAGCGCAAAGAGGGCGCATTCCAGATTGAGCGTGCCGACGTTGTAGGGCGGGCGCACCTTGTCAATTTCGGCAATCAGCCGCGCGTCGCCTACAAGATAGCCTAGGCGCACGCCCGCCAGCCCGAACTTGCTGAGCGTGCGCATGACGAGCACGTGCGCGTCGCGCGCAGGCTGCACTTCATCCAGCCAGGTGCGCGCGGCAAAGGGTTGGTACGCCTCGTCAATGACGGCGATGCCGCCCTGTGCGCCCTGCGCGGCGATGATGCGCTGCATGGCGCCCGTGTCCCACAGCGTGCCGGTGGGGTTGTTGGGGTGCGCGAGATAGAGCAGCGCGGGCTTCTCGCACTCTATGGCGGCGAGCATGGCGGCTTCGTCAAGCTGGAAATCGGCGGCCAGCGGCACGGCGCAAAAGCGCAGGCGTTGCTGCTGCGCTGTCATTTCGTAGAACACAAAGCTGGGCGCGGGCGCCATGACGCAGGCGCCAGGTTGCGCGCAGGCGAGCGCGAGCAGGCCAATTAGCTCGTCGGAGCCGTTGCCGAGCATGAGCGCCCAGTCTGCAGGCGGCTTTGCATGCCCCAGCAGCGCGGCGTGGAGTTGCTCCACCTGTGCGGCGTGCGGGTAGCGGTTGACGGGCAGGCGGCCAAGGCGCTCACCCAGCGCCTGCTGCAGCGCGGGCGGCAGGGCGTGGGGGTTTTCCATCGCGTCCAGTTTGATGCAGCCGTCCGCAGATTGCACGCCGTAGGCGCGCATGGCGCGCACGTCGGTGCGGATGCGCTCTAAGGCAGGGAAGAGGGAAGTCATAGAGAGAGGGGAAGGGGCGGGCGCAGTGCGCACGGCGCAAAGGCTCAAAGCCTTCCGGGCTGGGAAGGAAAGTCGTCCTGGTGCATGAAGCAGTAGAGCTTGCCGCCAAAACGCTCTGAGTGCTCACGGCAGAACTGCGCCATGCCTGCGGCCAGCGGGCGGCCACAGGTGGCGCAGACGTCAACCTCGTCGCCGCCTGCAGGCGGCTGCACACCTTCTTGCTGCGACTCGACACTTTCGGGCAGGTGGCCGAGGAACTCGGTTTCCGCTTCATCGTCGCTGTGCTCCAAGGATTCGGTTGACTCTTCGTCCTCGTGGTACATGAGGGCTTCGGTGGCGACTTCTTCGTCGTGCGCCTCATGGTCGAGGAACTCGGTGTGCGCCTCTTCCATCTCGTCAGGGTGTGTGCCGAGAAACTCAGTGTGCGCCTCTTCCATCTCGTCAGGGTGTGTGCCAAGGAACTCGGTGTGCGCTTCTGCTTCTTCGAAACTGTCGCTGTGCGCAGGGGACAGGGTTGGCACAGCCTGTTCTTCATCCGTATATGGGATAGCCGCCTCAGCGGCGGGAGAGTGCTGTGGCGCCGGAGAGGGCGTCGGCTCTGGCGTAGCTTGCAGTGGCACGGGCGCAGATGGGACGGCGTGGGCGCGCCGCGGCACACCGCGCGACTTCAGACGCATGAATTTGGGCAGGAAAAAGGGGTTTTCCTGATGGTGTTCAGCGGCAATTTTTTCGCCCCATTCGCGCAGGGCTTCTCTGCCCGGGCTGCGCCGCAGTCCAAGCGAGAGCGCCGAGAGCAGTCCGGCCTCGTGGCGCGCACACTTTTCTTGCACCCAAGTGATGAGCGAGCGCGCGTGAATGACGTTGGATGTGTCGAGTTTGGCAGCGGGCGGGCGGCGGATGCGCGATTCGTCTGGCAGCAACGCCACGTGGTGCGCGGGCAGGGGACCGTTGCGCGTTTTTATGCCTTGCGCTTCAAAAAAATCTTGCAGCAGTTTTTCATGCCGCTGCCCGCGCTTCATGGGGGCAGAAATGCTTTCTGTGGCGCCGTTGGAAAAATCTATGGTGAAGTCGCCATTTTCATCAATAACGATATTGCCGCTGAATGCACGCGTTTCAATCAAAAATGCGCATTCGCGCGCCAGCACCAGGTGGTCAATATGGATGCTGGTGCCATTCGTGCGCAGCCGCACGTCGTGCAGCACGGCGTATTCTTCACTCTCGCCAAAGCACTCGTCGATATA
>ONTY01000293.1 GCA_900320815.1 uncultured Pseudomonadota bacterium | reverse complement strand
ATACTCAAAATCTCCATCGATTATCTCAAAGCAGGATTTGGGCTTTTCCATATCCTTAATCAGTACACTCATCAGTTCTCCTTTCTGCATACTTGCAGTAAAAATCCGCATCGCAATCCATACAGGCACAGTTATGATTTTTATCCTTGTTCCGCTTACACATTTTGTGCGATTCCCACCAGTAGATGCAGTCCTTACACCGCAAGATTTCTGACTGTGCGTACGGCAAAGCAATCAGCTTATCAATAACACGCTCTAAAATCGTATTATAAAAGCCTGCTATTTCACCCTTTCCAGATTTATCCACCATCACTTCAACCGCATCATTCGCAACAAATGGATATGGGGCGTGTTCGCCGTCGCGATTTCCGTATTCTTCGCATTCGACTTCCTCTTCACGGGGCGCGAGGCCGATCCTCGCTCGTCCGGCAGCGCGGGCATGTCCTGAATGCCGCCAATATCTTTTTCCAGCTTGGAGAGCTCGCGCGTGAACATGAGCTGCTCTTTCTTGCTCATGTCGCCCAGCCCGGCTTCCTGCTGCGCCTGCATTTCTTTCAGACGTTTGATGGAGGTTTTGACGGTTTTGAAGTTGGTCAGCATCCCGCCCAGCCAGCGTTGCTCCACGTAGGGCATGCCGCAGCGGCGTGCTTCTTCGGCAACAATATCGCGCGCCTGGCGTTTGGTGCCAACAAACAAAATGGTGCCACGGTTGGCAGCGGTTTGTTTGGCAAACTTCTGCGCTGCCTGGAACAGGGGCAGTGTTTTTTCAAGATTGATGATGTGGATGCGGTTGCGCTGGCCAAAAATATAGGGCGCCATTTTCGGATCCCAGAAACGGGTCTGGTGCCCAAAATGCACGCCGGCTTCCAGCATTTCGCGCATGGTCACGGACATAGATTTTCTCTTTCCAAGGTTGGGTCTTGAAGCCGGCGCCAGAACCCCGCTGCGGCAGCGGGGCACCTCGCGGGCGCCGGTCCGGGATTTGCCCCGCAAATAAAGCGCCCGCCAAAAAAGGCGGGCGATGCAGAGCGGCGGCAGATTGTAGCTGCGGCGCACAATGCCCGCCATGCCTGCCCTGCCCATTCTCATTCCCTTTTCCGCCCACCCGCCCTGCTCTGCGCCGCTCTTTGATGTGGCCGCCACGCGCCGCATTGAAGCGGCAGCGGCGGCGCACCTGCCCCCACACACGCTGATGCAGCGCGCCGGGCTGGCTGTGGCGCGCCTCGCGCTGGCGCTGGCTCCGCACGCGCGCTGCATCTGGATTGCCTGCGGCCCCGGCAACAACGGCGGCGACGGGCTGGAAGCGGCCATGCAACTGCGCCAATGGGGCGCCAACCCCGTTGTCACTTGGCTGGGCGATGAAGCGCGCCTGCCCGCCGACGCCAGCGCCTCCTTGCAGCGCGCCCGCGCCGCCGGTGTGCACTTTGCCGGCGTGAACGAGGCACCGCCGCCACTGGGCAGGCACGACCTGGCCATCGACGCGCTGCTTGGCATTGGCGCCACGCGCGCACCCACTGGCCGCATGGCCGAGGTGCTGGCCGGGCTGCACGCCTGCCCTGCGCCGCTGCTTGCCGTGGACGCGCCCACTGGAGTGAATGTTGATACTGGAACATTTTCGGCATCATTGCCGGCTATTTATGCGGGCAAAAAATATTATACCCTTAGTCTTTTGACGCTCAAGCCAGGTCTTCTCACCGCGCAGGGACGCGACGCCTGCGGCACGTTGTGGTTTGATGATTTGGGCGTAGAAACAGCAGATGAGCCGCCCAGCGCGCGGCTGAACGCGCCACCTGCACCCGCGCCGCGCCCGCACGCCAGCCACAAAGGCAGCTTTGGCGACGTGGCCATCATCGGTGGCGCGGCAGAGATGGGAGGCGCAGCCTATCTGGCCGCGCTTGGCGCGCTGCGCGGCGGCGCCGGGCGCGTCTATGTAGCGCGGCTTGACGATGCCTCGCCCTCCCCCGCTTTTCCAGAACTCATGCACCGCCGCGCGGATGCGCTGGAGATGGAAAAGCTCACCGTCATCTGCGGCTGCGGCGGCGGAAATGCAGTGCACGCCGTGCTGCCCGCTGTCTTGACCCGCGCCGCGCGCTTGGTGCTGGACGCCGACGCGCTAAGCGCCATCGCCACCGATGCTGCGCTGCAAAAGCAACTCAAAACGCGCGCCGCACTAGGCTTGCCCACCATCCTCACCCCGCACCCGCTGGAAGCCGCGCGCCTGCTTGGCAGCAGCACAGGCGAAGTGCAGGCAAACCGGCTGACCGCCGCACAGACGCTGGCCGCGCGCCATGCCTGCACCGTCGCCCTCAAAGGCAGTGGCACCATCATCGCCGCGCCGCAGCGCACTCCGCGCATCAACACCAGCGGCTGCGCGCGCCTTGCCGCCCCCGGCACTGGCGACGTACTCGCCGGCCTCGCCGGCGCGCTGCTGGCCGCTGGCAACGGCAGCCACGCCGCTGCATTTGCCGCCGCCAGCGCCGCCGTC
>ONTY01000324.1 GCA_900320815.1 uncultured Pseudomonadota bacterium | reverse complement strand
GTATCAAAAAATCCTGCATCCATGAAAGGCAGCATCATGGCAAAACGTCGTCATTTCAGCCAAACCCCCGCCACCGCCATGCTGCGTGCGCGAGGCGTTGCATTTGAGGAAAGCGCCTGCGACTGGCAGCCGCATGGCGGCGACATGCACAGCACCTCGCTGCATATGGCGGCGCAATTGGGGCTGGATGCGCACGCCGTCATCAAAACCCTCATCATGCAGGACGCCAAAGGCGCGCCGCTTATCGTGCTCATGCACGGCGATCAGCGCGTGAATACGCAGGCACTGGCGCGCCAGATTGGCGCCAAATCCGTGCAACCGTGCGCCCCCGAAGTGGCCAGTAAATACAGCGGCTATATGGTGGGCGGCACTTCGCCCTTTGGCACGCGGCGCGAAATGCCCGTGTATATTGAACAAAGCATTCTGGAATTGCCACGCATTGCCATCAACGGCGGACGGCGCGGCTACGTGCTGCATATGTCGCCGCAGGTATGTGTGGATATTCTTGACGCACGCCCGGTGCAGTGCGCCGCACCACTGTAGTGTTTTCTTTGGAAGCGAAAATCATGCCTTTGTTTATGTGGCCTCTTTTGGCAATGTTGGGCGCTTATCTGCTCGGCTCAATCAGTTTTGCCGTAGTCATCAGCCGCGCTTTTGGGCTGGCGGATCCGCGCAGCTATGGCTCCGGCAACCCGGGCGCCACCAATGTGCTGCGCTCCGGCTCCAAGGCGGCGGCGGCGCTCACGCTGCTGCTCGATGCCTTCAAGGGCTGGTTGCCCGTGACGCTGGCGCTGGCGGGCGGGTTGGGCGCAGGCACAGCGGCGCTGGCGGGCATGGCAGCGTTTGCCGGGCATGTGTATCCGGTGTTTTTCGGCTTCCGTGGCGGCAAAGGCGTGGCCACGGCGCTGGGCGTCGTGCTGGCGCTCTCGCCCTGGCTGGCGCTGGCGGCGCTGGCGGTGTTTGCGCTGGTGCTGGCGGCGTCGCGCTATGTGTCGCTGGCGTCTATTGCAGCGGCGCTGGCAGCGCCGCTGCTGCTGGCGCTGCCCGGTCCCTGGCCGGGTGGTGCGGTGGCGTTGTTTGCCATTTGTGTCATGGCGGCGCTGCTCATTTGGCGCCACCGCGCCAATATCGGGCGGCTGCGTGCGGGCACGGAGGCCAGGTTCGGCAGCAAAAAAACCTGAGTGCGATGGATTTTTTCCGGCATTTTCTGCTGGCCGTTCAGTTTTTCACGCGCATACCTATTACCGGAAAACTGGCAGCGTGGGTGGGATACAGCCCGGATATGCTGCGGCGCAGTGCGGCGCATTTTCCTGGTGTGGGCTGGATTGTTGGCGCCACAGCGGCAGCCATTTTTGGGGCGACGCTTTTTCTTTTCAAGGGGCAGGCATATTCATCGCTGGTGGCGGCGGCGCTTTCCACCCTATGCAGTGTGTGGCTGACTGGTGGTTTTCATGAAGACGGTCTGGCCGATACCTGCGACGGACTGGGCGGCGGCAGCACGCGCGAAAAAGCCTTGCGCATCATGAAAGATTCGCGCATCGGCAGTTACGGCACGCTGGCGCTGGTGCTGGCGCTGATTTTGAAAATCTCGCTGCTTGCGCTGCTTGGCACGCGCAGCGCGCTGGCGGGTGCAGCAGCACTGGCGGGCGCGCATGTGCTCTCGCGCGCGGCGCAACTGCCGCTGATGCGCGGTATGGCATACGTGGGTGAGGCGGACGGCAGCAAAGCCAAGCCATTGGCCGACGATATGTCCACCGCCGCACTTGCCGCCGGGCTGCTCTGGGCAGCACCCGCCGCGTGGCTGCTCGCCGCTGTGCACGGCTGGGGCGCGGCGGCAGCGGCACTGGCCGCCATGCTGGCGGCGCTGGCGTGGATGGCGTGCTTGCTGCAGCGGCGCTTGCAGGGCTTCACGGGCGACGCGCTTGGCGCCACGCAGCAGGTGTGCGAGTTGGCGCTGTTTTTGAGAAAATTTTGGACGTTCCGCATATCGAAGATTTTGGAAATGCAGCGTCTGGCGATTATCTCGATGCGAGACGATATTGCTGGCGACGATGCGATGGGCGCCAAAACTCTTGTCGTTTTTCCGGATTGGGGAGATGCGATACGCCTTGCCGCGCTTTCCTCTGTGCTCCTTTGCGCCACCTCTGCGCTATAGTGTGCTCGCCTTCATGCTCTGCTGCCCCGGCAAACCCGGCAGCAGAGCGTGCTGTATTTTCCCGCCATTTCCAGCATTCATTTTTTGTGAAAGTACAAGCCATGACGCCTTTCACCCCTGTTGCCAGTGCCATCACCCTTACCGTTGCTGTCCTGTTGGCGGGCTGCGGCGGCGGCGGCACCACCGCCGATGACACAGTGCAGCCAACAGCGCCTGCGCCACAGCAGCCTGCTGTGCCTGCCGCACCACAGCAACCCACGGCAACAAACACGCTAGCAGAACCTGCGGCACCCACGGCGGAGGCGCAACCTTCCACGCCCGCACCTGCAATCGGCACCACCCCCGCACAGCCTGCTGGCACCAGTGGCACGCAACCCGCTGGCACCAGT
>ONTY01000155.1 GCA_900320815.1 uncultured Pseudomonadota bacterium | reverse complement strand
TTATATCCCACAAGCCTGTCTAATATTCTTCTTGCCTGCTGTGCGTCCACCAAATCTATATTTATGCTTCTAGGACTTGCCATTCCGTTTGTAACGCCTGTTTTTGTTATTTCGTTGAACTCAACTCTGTTTTTTTCGTCAAGCTGAAGTCCAAGTATATAGGCAAGATGCCATGATATTGCTTCTCCCTCACGGTCGGGGTCGGTAGCAAGGTATACGCATTCTGATTTTTTTGCAGCTTTTTCAAGCTTTTTTACAAGTTCCTCCTTGCCCTCTATTATTTCATAGTTCGGTTCAAAATGTTTTCTCACATTAACGCTCAGCTTCTTTGCCGGCAAGTCCCTGACGTGTCCCATAGATGCCATTACCTCGTATCCGTCGCCCAGATACTTCTTTATCGTCTTGGCTTTTGCCGGTGACTCCACTATAAAGAGGTTCATATCTGTTGCGTCCGCGCACTGTGAAAGTGAAAATGCCTCTGCGGATGGGAGTGCCGCTGATTTGCCCGTTGGAGGAAAGGAATACTCCGGGCGGCAACGAGCCAGAGGCAAGCGTCCACGTAATCGTCTGCTTGCCCGCAGTGCCTGCGGAAGTCTTGAGCGCCGCGCTGTAGGCTTTACCCACCGCTGCACTGCCGGGCAGGCCGGTGGTGCGAATCACCGGCACTTCGTAGAACACTTTGACGACCATCGCACGCGTGTCAGCGCCAAAGTCGTTGCTGGCGCGCACCGTGAGGTTGTAGACGCCTTTGCTGGTGGGAGCGCCAGAAATCTGTCCGTTGGGGGAAAGTGTTACCCCGGGCGGCAGCGAGCCAGAAGCAATCGACCATGTCACTGTTTGTTTGCCCGCTGTGCCCGCAGAAGTTTTGAGCACCGCGCTATAGGCTTTGCCCACCGCAGCGCTGCCGGGCAAGCCGGTGGTGCGAATCACCGGCACTTCGTAAAACACCTTAATAGCCATCGTGCGCTCGGCAGAGCCAAAGCGGTTGCTGGCGCGCACCGTGATGTTGTAGACGCCTTTGCTGGTAGGAGTGCCGGAAATTTGCCCGTTGGAAGCAAGGGTTATTCCAGGCGGCAGCGAGCCAGCAGCCACTGACCACGTAATTGGCTGTGTGCCCTTCGATACCCTGAGCGTTGCGCTGTATGGAACGCCCACCGCAGCGCCGCCGGGCAAACCGGTGGTGTAAATCACTGGGGCTTGACCTTCAGATATCGTGATGCGCAGTGCACGCGTGACAGCGCCGGTGCTGTTGCTGGCACGCACTGTGAAGCTGAAGTCCCCGCCCTTGGTGGGTGTGCCGCTGATGCGCCCGTTGGAAGCAAGGCTCAACCCGGGCGGCAGCGCGCCAGAGGCCACTGCCCACGTGATTGGCTTGGCACCACCTGCTTCAAGCGTGGCGCTGTACGCCACACTCACATTGCCACTTGGCAGGGATGTTGTGCGGATTGACAAAGACTGCTCGGATGTAAACGCCCGAATCGTGGCATTGCAAGGATCCCCGCAAGCCGATATGCCATCTGTCCACGATGCACCATCGCTGGAAAACCAACTCTCGCCAGCGTTGACCACCGGTTCAACACGATAACGCTCCTCTGTTGCAGTGGGCTTTGAGTTATTTGGCGTCGTCATTTTGATAACGACAGAAAACCAGTGCCCCGCGTCTATGTCGGCGGGTGTGGACAACGCCACCCTGTGGTAGCCACGATTGGCAATAGTGCCGCTCTTGCGTGCCAGAGGTGTGCCCTTCACCGGAGATGATGTGGGTTTTGTCGTTCCCAGGTCATACACGTAAGCCTCATATTGCGCGTTGTCGTCTGTGGTGTAGAAGGCAATCTCGCGCACAGTCTCATTTTTTTTCGCCTGAAAAACGTTGGCAGCCCAAGAATGCCAAGTCTGCCAAAGATGTCCCAAGTCGTCCCACAAATACTGATAAGGCAAGCTGAGGTCTGCCAAATCGACAATAAACACTGTGGGTTCGTTGATATCCTGCTCATAGGACATCCAGAAATAACCATCTCTATCCTCCCCAAGCCAGGTTCCCCAGCTGTTGCGAACCAGCCAGGCACCATTGTTTTGTGGGCGCGTTGCTTCGGAGTTGCCAAAGTTCATCCGCGAAAAATTATCGTTCCAGCCCACAAGAAGCACGGCGTGTCCGCCGCAACTTTTTTCTTGCACGCAACTGCCGCCGTATTTGACTTTACTGAAATAATATTTCTTATTGCTCTGGCTGGGCCACCACCTGTAATCATCGTCCAAGTAACCGATATTGACGCCCCCGTGATCCTTAATGGCTTGCTTTATGGATTGCCGCCATTGGGCGCGTGTGTTCTCGTCGGCATCATCAGCGATGTTGCCCAAAAAATAGGCATCCCGAAGCTGGAGGAAGGGCGGGGAATAATCCTCCGGAATCCCGTGTTTTGGCGCTTCTTTAACGTCATGAAAAGCCGTCGCAACAGAGACGTGGGGGATTGTTGTGGGATAGGGGAGGAGCAGGTGCTCTTGGATAGCTCCCTCGCGGGACATAAAGGCTACGGAGTAATCAGACCGTCCACCTAAAAGAACCGCTTCTACGCTCGCTGGATTCTCGTCCTCGGCGACAGTCGTCTTGTATGGCGCCGGTGACTTGCCCTCACGACCGTCGCCGCGAACGAACCACGCCAGGTACATCTCGGAGAGGTCAATGCTCTTGTCAGCGATGCCTTGGCTGATGGCGTTGGCTTCGACTGCACCAATGCCAGCAAATGCCCAGCAAGTGCCAAAGGGGCCCTGGCTCCTTGCGGGCGGCAGCGATGTCCTGGGGTCGTAGGAGGTGGGCAGTGCCTTCTCAAAATCCAATCTGAGCGATTCCTCCTCCTCAAAATCCGAAGAACTTGGCGAAGTTTTCGGGCGGTATATGCGCTTGATTGGGCTAGGTTCCCATCCTTTTAGATGTGGTTGGGTGGCAGCATCTTCATCTGCCCGCTCTTGCCCGTCCCTTTCACCCCCGTTGCCCTTATTGACCGAGGCAGCTTTTTGGGCGGCGTTCTGCCTCTGCAGCCATTCCAGATGCCGCAGATACGTGGGCGACAATTCCTGCGGATCAATATCTTGTTCTTGCACCGCAAACGCAGGCGCCCCAGACGCCAGCAAAAAGAGAAAACAAAGAACAATTGACCAAAGTTGTTTCTTCATTTCTGCACTCCTTTGAACAAGCCTTTACTTACCCTTACGGGTTTTCTGAGAGATGTGAAACGCATTGCTGCTCCTTGAAAAAATGAGATGGAAGCTCCAATACCAACCACCTATTGTTGCTGATATACACCAAGGCAGTGGGTGCAGGAGCGGGCAAGGGTAGCAGCTTTGGCACAGCCAGCAAATACAGCCGCTTGCCTCACATCTACAAAACAATGGGGCGCCGTTGGCGTAGAAAAGTGGCTGGCGTCGTTTCTTGTTTTGCCGCGCCCCAAAGGGGGCAGAGCCGCAACAGCTGCGCGCTGGCTGCCAGGCTGTGTTCTTGGCTGGGGCTGCGGCAAGAGGGGCGGAATATGGCAGTAGACGAGAGGACTATAAGATACTCTGCCTTATAACAATTGATTACCAGTATATATTACATGTATTCATGCAATACTGCCGTATTGTATCTATCGCAGGAATAATTGATGCGGGGGCGAGGAGGTGACTTTTTGCACGCTGCGCAACGCCAGCGCGAGGGCGTGGCGCACGGCTTGCTGGCGCACGGCGGCGCGGTTGCCGGTGAAGTGGCGCGTTTCAGCGCCTTCCGCGCCATCGGCACTGCACCAGCCAAAGCAGACGGTGCCGACGGGCTGGGCAGCGCTGCCTCCCGTCGGGCCAGCGATGCCGGTGGTTGAAACAGCGCAGTGCGCGCCACTGGCGGCAAGTGCCCCGCGCGCCATTGCCAGCGCCACGGCTTCGCTGACGACGCCGCAGCGCGCGATGAGGGCGGCGGGCACGCCAAGCAGCCGCACTTTGGCCGCTGCGCTGTAGGTGACGAGGCCGCATTCAAACCATGCGCTGCTGCCGACGGCGTCGGTGCAGGCGGCGGCTATCAGCCCGCCGGTGCAGCTTTCAGCACAGGCAAAGCGCCAGCGGCGCTGGCGCAGGGCGTGGGCGAGTTGCTGGACGGCGTTGTCAATGGCGACGGTGGTCATGGTTTTGTGCGAAATTCATGGGTATCTGCCAATTGCAGGCTTGATAAGCCGGAGATGAAATGTGTTTGTTTACAGTATATGAGCGTCTGGGCCGCTGACGCAGCAGCAGCCCCCTTTTTCCCCTGCCCCGTCGTGCCGCTTTGCGGCGCGCAGGAGCGAGGGCAAGGAGTTCAACGCTGGTCGTTGAGGAGGGCGTCTTTGGGCCAGGTGATGGTGTGGCTGGCGCTGAATTTCTGCGTGGCGCCGGCGGCGAGTTTGTGCTCCCAGAGCACGGTGCCGGGCTGCTGGCGCCAGTCGGTGCTGGTGGGCTGGGGCTGGTAGCTCGACTGCACGCGCACGTCTTCGTGTTCGGAGACGGGAGCGGCGTCGAGCACCTGGAGTGCTACGGCGTCGCCGTGGCGGTTTTCAATGCTGTAGCTGCGTTGCACGCTTTGCTCGCGGCGGCTGCCGATGAAGCCGGCGGCGCCGGCGTTGCGGCGGGGCTGTTCGGCGCGCACACGCACGCGCTCATCACGCCCAAAGGCGAGGCCGTTTTGTGCAAGAGCGTCCACGTCCAGCCGCCCTTTGCCAACGTAGGCCGCGTCGCGGTAGAGGTCCAGCG
>ONTY01000031.1 GCA_900320815.1 uncultured Pseudomonadota bacterium | reverse complement strand
GCTGCGCCACGCCGCCGCCATTTGCGCCGCTGTCATATTCGCGCTGACCGCCAGCGGCTGCGACAAAATCCAGCAACTCATCGGGCAGCCTGCCGCCAGCGGCGCGCCACAAAAAAATGCGTCGGCCACACAAAATGAGCAAAACCTGCCCACAACCCCTGAAGAAATGCTGCTGCACGCCGCAGAAGCTGGCGATATTGCCACTGTGCAGCGCCTGCTGGCAGGCGGACTGGGCGCCGACGCCACCCTGGAAGAGGGAGAAAACTTCGCCCCCACCGCCCTCATCGCCGCCGCAGAAAATGGGCACCTTGATATTGCCAAATTGCTGCTTGAAAAAGGCGCCAACGCCAACGCCATTGACGCCGAAGGCTGGACACCACTCATGTTTGCCGCCCAAAACGGCCACAGCGAAATGGCGCAGCTGCTGCTGGCGCGCGGCGCTGAAATCAACGAGCGCGACGATGACGGCTGGAATGCCCTCATGCTCGCCGCCCACCGGGGTCATACCCAAACCGTCCGCCTGCTCATTGAGCACAAAGCCAATGTCAACGCTGCCCTGCCCGAAGGCGAAGAAAACCACACAGAAAATGCCGCTGGCAGCGGCGCAGAAAAAGAAAGCCCCCTGCTGCTGGCCGCCAAAGAAGGCTACCCCGCCATCGTCGCCATGCTGCACGCCGCTGGCGCGCAAAAACCCGTCTTTGAAGACGGCTGGGAAAATATGCTGGCCGCCGTGCGCGAAAACAATCGCGCCGCACTCGAGCAGCTGCTCGCCGCCGGCGCCAGCGCCAATGCCGGCGCACGCCACCTGTGGACGCCGCTGATGCTGGCCGCCAAAATCGGGCACACAGATATTGCCCAGCTGCTGCTGGAAAAAGGCGCTGATGCGCGCCTTGGCGAAGAAACTGAGGGCATTTCCCTGGCCCTCACCCTTGCCGCCGGCAACGGGCCCGCCGATATTCTCAAACTGTTGCTGGCCGCCGGCGCCAACGCCACACTGCACGACGAAGGCGGCAGCGCCCTGCTGGACGCCGCCGAAGAAGGCCACACCGAAGCCGCCCGCGTCCTGCTGGAGGCCGGCGCCAATGCCGACGCCAGCGACGCCAGCGGCAAAACCCCGCTCATGGCCGCTGCCGCCGAAGGCCACATTGACACCGCGCGCCTGCTGCTGGAAAAAGGCGCCAACCCCAACGCCGCGCTGCACGAATATCCCGGCACACCGGGCCAAACCGCGCTGTGGTTTGCGATTGACCGCGGCGACGCCGACACCACGCGCCTGCTGCTTGAAAAAGGCGCCGACGCCAACGCCGCCAGCGGCCCATTCAACGCCCTGCTGGCCGCCGCATTCAGCGGGCGCAGCGATATTGCCCGGCTGCTGCTTGAAAAAGGCGCCGCCGTCAACACCCCCTGCGGCTTTCACGGCGAAACACCGCTGCTTATTGCCGCGCAACTGGGGCATACCACCACTGCCCGCCTGCTGCTGGATAAAGGCGCCAATATCCACGCCCGGCAAGAACAAGGAAAAACTGCCCTGATGCTGGCCGAAGACAATGGTATACTCCCACTCTTGTCATAGGAATGCCTGCATATATTGCCGGCAAGAAAGCTATACCCATGCGATTTGACGCCGTTTTATTTGATTGCGATGGCGTGCTTGCCGACAGCGAACCCATCACCATGCGCGTGCTGCGCGACATGCTCGCTGAGCGCGGCTGGGCCATGCCGCTGGCCGAATGCACGGCGCTGTTTGTTGGCGTCACCGTACGCAGCCGCACTTCGCTGATTGAATTGCGCACCGGCAAACCACTCACCGATGAATGGATGGCCGATTTTTACGCGCAGCGCGACATGGCGCTGCGCGAGAAACTGCGCCCCATTGCCGGCGCCGCGCAAGCGGTGCGCGCCGCACACCGCGCCTGTGGCGGGCGCATTGCATGTGCCTCTGGTGCAGACGCGGGAAAACTGCGGCTGCAATTGGGCAAATTGCAATTGGCACAGTGGTTTGTGGGGCGCGTATTTAGCGGGCACGAAGTGCCACGCAATAAACCCTTTCCGGATGTGTATTTAGCCGCAGCCCGCGCGCTGGACGTGCCGCCCGCGCGCTGTCTGGTCATTGAAGACACCCCCACTGGCGTGCGCGCCGGCAAAGCGGCGGGCGCTGCGGTGTGGGCGTATGCGCCCAAAGGCTGCGATGAAGATGCCTTGCGCGCCGCTGGCGCCGACGCACTGCTGCCCGATATGGCGCTGCTGGGCGCGCACTTGCAGGAGGGGCGATGAACTTTGCCGATTTCGCCCCAGTGGGGCTTGCGCTTTGGAAAGCACTGTGGCCAGTGGCACTGTTGACAGTGGCGGCTTTTCTCCTGGTGCTGCTTTTGAGCAAAAAAAAACAGACGCCCCCGCCGCCGCTGGAAAAACCCGTCTTCAAACCCCTGCTCACGCGCCGCGAGCAGGGTATGTTTGCCGTCCTTGTCGAGGCGCTGCCGGAATATGCGATATTGGCACAAATCAGCTTTGGTGCATTATTGAATGCCAAAACTCGCGCCGCACGCAACCGCTTTGACCGCAAAATCGCCGACTTTGCCATTTGCAATAAAAAAACCGCCGAAGTGCTCGCACTCATAGAACTCGACGATTCATCGCACCGTGGCAAAGAAGCGCAAGACGCCGCACGCGACGACATGCTCAACCGCGCCGGCTACACCGTGCTGCGCTACGCACGCGTGCCCTCTGCTGCCGAAGTGCGCGCCGATATGAAAAAAGTGCTGGCGCATTTGAAACGGCAGCGGCGGTGACCGACAGCGTTTTTGCGCGCCGCAGCAAAGCGCGCCCTATGATGCGCGGCTTTTCCCCTTGCCTCTGCACTGAAAGAGAACCCGCCATGCCAGACGCTGCCGCCGCCGCTGCCCTGACCAGTTTTGACTACCTCCGGCGCGTGCTCACGGCGCGCGTGTACGACGTGGCCATCGAGTCGCCGCTGGAGCCGGCGCGCAACCTGAGCCGCCGCCTTGGTTGCGAGGTGCTGCTCAAGCGCGAAGACCAGCAGCCCGTGTTCAGCTTCAAGCTGCGCGGCGCCTACAACAAGATGGCGCACCTCACCCCTGGGCAGCTGCAAAAAGGCGTGATTTGCGCCAGCGCCGGCAACCACGCGCAGGGCGTGGCGCTGGCGGCGCAGCGGCTGGGGGCGCGCGCCGTCATCGTCATGCCCACCACCACGCCGCAGGTGAAGGTGGACGCCGTGCGCGCGCGCGGCGGCGAGGTGGTGCTGGCGGGCGACAGCTACTCCGACGCCTACGAAAGCGCCCTGGCGCTGCAGCAAAAACAGGGGCTGACCTTCATCCACCCGTTTGACGACCCGCTCGTCATCGCCGGCCAAGGCACCATCGGCATGGAAATCCTGCGCCAGCATCAGGGGCCGCTGCACGCCGTGTTTGCCGCCATCGGCGGCGGCGGGCTGATTGGCGGCGTGGGCGCCTACATCAAGGCTGTGCGCCCCGAAGTGCGCGTGATTGGCGTGCAGATGGGCGACTCGGACGCCATGGCGCGCTCCGTGCGCGCGGGGCAGCATGTGGTGCTGGACGATGTGGGGCTGTTCGCCGACGGCACCGCCGTCAAGCGCGTGGGCGATGAGACGCTGCGCCTGGCGCGCGAAGTCGTCGATGATTTCGTCATCGTTGACAACGACGCCGTGTGCGCCGCCATCCGCGACATCTTCATCGACACGCGCTCCATCGTGGAGCCGTCGGGCGCCATGCCCGTGGCCGCCATCAAGCAGTACGCCGCCAGCCGCGACATCCGTGGGCAAAGCTGCGCCGCCATTCTGTCTGGCGCGAACATGAACTTTGACCGCCTGCGCTATGTGGCCGGGCGTGCCGAAGTGGGCGAGGCAAAAGAGGCGCTGCTGGCTGTGACCATTCCAGAGGAGCGCGGCAGCTTCCGGCGCTTTCTGCAAACCATTGAGCGGCTGCCGGGCGGCCCGCGGGCGATTACCGAGTTCAACTACCGCATCAGCGACGCGCAGCGCGCGCATGTCTTCGTGGGTGTGGGCACGCACAGCGCGGGCGAATCAAAAACGCTGGCTGCCGCGTTTGACGCTGCCGGCTTTCGCGCGCTGGATTTGAGCGGCGACGAACTCGCCAAGGAACATGTGCGCGACATGATTGGCGGGCATTCCACGCTGGCGCACGACGAGCGGCTGCTGCACTTCTCGTTCCCAGAGCGGCCAGGCGCGCTGATGAAGTTTCTCACCCTCATGCAGCCCTCGTGGAACATTTCGCTCTTTCACTACCGCAACCAGGGCGCCGACGAGGGGCATGTGCTCGTGGGCATCCAGGCACCCGCCGCTGATGAAGCGGCGCTGCAGGAGTTCCTGCGCACCCTCGGCTATCCCTACACCGACGAAACCAGCAACCCCGCCTACAGGCTGTTTCTGGCGGGTTGAGAAAAGCGCAAATACCCCATACCACAGAAACCCATTGACGGCATATCACACCGGCAAACACGGTATACCAACAAAATCTGCTCTTCTTTCCGCGCCGGCGTGCACGCACCATGCAGCGCAACGGCTTATAGTCCGCCCTCATGCGCCCGGGCGGGCGCGTTTTTTCTTCCAACCAAAGCAGGAGCCATTCGCATATGAGCTACGAATTCATCCAGACGCGCACCGAAAACGGCAATACTGGCGTCATCACCCTCAACCGCCCCAAACAACTCAACGCGCTGTGCAGCCCGCTCATGGACGAGCTGGGCCAGGCGCTCAAAGCCTACGACGCTGACCCCGCCATCGGCTGCATCATCATCACCGGCAGTGAAAAAGCCTTTGCCGCCGGCGCTGACATTGCCGAGATGGCTCCCTTTAGCTTCGCGCAGGTCTACAACAACAACTTCATCAGCGGCTGGGAAGTCATCCGCACCATCCGCAAGCCCGTCATCGCCGCCGTCAGTGGCTTTGCCTTGGGCGGCGGCTGCGAGCTGGCGATGATGTGCGACTTCATCATCGCCGCCGACAGCGCGCGCTTTGGCCAGCCCGAAATCACGCTGGGCATCATCCCAGGGGCAGGCGGCACGCAGCGCCTGCCGCGCGCCATCAGCAAAGCCAAGGCGATGGACATGATTCTCACGGGCCGCATGATGAAAGCCGACGAAGCCGAACGCGCCGGGCTTGTCAGCCGCGTCGTGCCCGCCGACAAACTCATGGAAGAGGCGCTGGAGGCCGCCGGCAAGATTGCCAGCTACGGGCGCGTAGCCGTGATGGCCGCCAAGGAAAGCGTCAACCGCGCCTACGAAGGCACCCTGAGCGACGGCGTAATGTTTGAGCGCCGCCTGTTCCACTCGCTGTTTGCCACCGAAGACCAAAAAGAAGGCATGGACGCCTTCATGAACAAGCGCAAAGCCGTCTTCAAGAACCAGTAAAAAGCAGCCCACCCTGCCCCGCCGCGCGCTACAATGCGCGACTTCGCTCTTTCGGTGGTATAGCTCAGATGGTTAGAGCGTGGGATTCATAACCCCAAGGTCGCCGGTTCGATTCCAGCTACCACCACCAAACTCCCTAAGCCCCTGTCCACCGACAGGGGCTTTTTTCATGGGCAATCAGGGACTTGTTTGCAAACAAACGACAACAAAAGACGATATGCAGCAAGCTCAAAACCGTGCAGCAAACCGTGCAATACACTGGGCAACACGTCAAACCGTGCAACAGCGATGAGAAGGAGACGCCATGCCCAGACAACAACACCAGCCACGCCAACACCAACGACTGTCGGACACCACATGCCGCAGCGCCAAGTGTCCAGCAGGAAAGCGACAGGTGCGAATCCCTGATGGAGACGGGCTTTACTTACAGGTGACGGAAGGCGGTGTGAAGACGTGGGTTGTTCGCGTCTGGTTCACCGATGAAGGCAAGCAGAAGGAGAAGGTGCTTACCCTTGGGCGCTACCCCGCCCTGCCGCTGCAGGACGCACGCGATGCGGCACGGGCAGCGAAAAAATTGCAAGATGAAGGCATTGACCCTGCACAGGCCAAGCAGCAAGCCAAGGCCGCAGCACGCCAGCAGGCGGCGCGCAGTGTGACATTCCGCGAGGCAGCTACAGAATTCGTAGCGAAGTGGCAGAACACATGGAGCGAATCGCATGCAGCGCGGCAGATGGGAATGCTCAAAAACCACCTATTTCCTTGGCTTGGAGAGCGACCAATCGGCGAGATGGAGCCACCTGAACTGCTTGAAGCAGTTGAGCGCGTTGAGAAAAATGGAGCGCCGGAGATGGCCGCACGAGTGCGATCCCTTGCCGGGCAAATCTTCCGCTATGCCGTTAGAAAAGGCTGGGCAACACGCGACATAGCAGCAGATCTCAAGGGCGCACTCCCTCCCCGCGTGCGGGGACACTTTCCTGCAATCACCGACCCGGTGCGCTTTGGCGAACTCTTGCGGGCTATTCATGCTTACAAGGGAAGTTTTGTTGTGCAGTGTGCGTTGAGACTTGCGCCGCTTGTGTTCCAGCGCCCTGGTCAAGAGTTGCGCCTGGCAACATGGGAGGAGATTGACTTTGACACCGCAACGTGGGCGATACCTGCGGCACGCATGAAGCGCCGGAAAGCAGGGAAAGAACATGGTGCGCCGCACATCGTGCCGTTATCAAAGCAGGCGCTGGCAATTTTGCGTGAGCTACGGCCTGTCACGGAGCACACAGGCTACGTGTTTCCCGGTGAGAGGAAGGGACGCCCAATCAGCGACAACACCCTCCGCACCGCGTTAATTAATCTTGGGTTCGGAAAAGAGCAGGCAGTACACGCACTCCGCACAAGTGCGAGAACGATGCTTGATGAGCGCCTGCACTTCCCCAAATGGGTCATCGAAGAACAGTTGTCGCACCAACGCCCAGACCCGTTGCACGGTGCATATGACAGGGCACAGTACGTTGAGCAGCGCATACAGATGATGCAGTGCTGGGCTGACTACTGCTACGCCCTCCGTGATGGCGTTGAGCCAAAGCGTGCCGCCGAGATTGCCCTTGCCAACACTGCCAATGGCAGGCATTGATGGTGTGATGATGGGCTGCATCACTGGGCGTTTGCAAATATTTGCGCCTGGCGTGAAATATGTCACAGCGCAGCTTGACGGCGAGAATCAGTAGTTAAAACAACAACTTACCAACATTCATAGCCACACCGTCAGTGTGGCTATTTTTTTGCCCGTTGAGAATGCTTTGAGCATTTACCGTCACGAGAGCGAAGCGTTTAGTGAGGTTTGATGCGGCGTTTCAGGGACAGAGTGACTGCAATTGTTTCTTGCAAAAGCCATTAAGGGTTTTTCCAAAAGTTGGATGTGCTGCTTCGTTTGTCGTACGGGAACCGTTGTGCTAACGTGCAGTCACGTTTTCACTTATTTACCAACAGCCAGCCCCCGTGCTGGCAGAAAGGATGACGCGATGACAACGCTCTTTCTGACGATGAAAGACCTGACGGACGCGACTGGTTTCACAAGCGCAGGGCTTTACCTACAGATGCGCAACGGTCTATTTCCCCGACCTTTGAAGCTATCACCCAAAGCATCAAGGTGGCACAAAGATGAAGTACAACAAGTGTTTGAGGCATGGCGCTTGAACAAGAGTCCAGATGAAATCAAGACACTTGTTGCTCAACTACCCTCGCAAATCGACTTGCCTCCGCTTCCTCCGCCCAAGCAGAAGAAGCAAGAGCAGCAAGACAATTTACAAATATGCGGAAACGACCAGCAATGACCCGCAATGACTATCAAAAATCGGTTTTTCCCGCATGAAGTCCGCAAAAATCGACATCGAATGCAGGTTTTATGCGCCTTCCCAAAGATTTTCCTACTACTAACGTAGTTAGTAGTACCAAGCGCCGGGGCCGACGGCACCGGCACCCTTCCCTTCAACCTTCAAACCAAGGACAACATCATGTCACCAGACATCTTTTCCGACAGCTTTGATGACTTACCTTTCCCACCACCACCACCATCAAGCTACGACGACGTGAAAGACGACGACGAGCTGTTAGAACGCATCAGCCGTCTTGAGAAACGTGTTGAACTGTTAGAGGACGCTCTCATCAAGAGCCTCCCTTTCTGATGGCCGGTCATTTTCAGAAAGCCCCACGCCAGCGGCGTGGGGCAGTGTCAGCCCAAAACAAGACAACGTGAGAACAAAAGAGCCGACGCGCGTCATTGTACATCGCGTCTGGGCTTCAAGTCAACCCTTCAGACAGGAGTGCAATGATGGCACAAGAAAAATCTTTATCAAACTTGGTTTATTTTCAAACTGAATCACCGTTTTTGAGTGAGCTGGAAAGTATAGCTCCACGAAAAAGAGAAATTTACGCCCCGACTTTGAAAAAAATTGTACAGGATGAATATAAAGATACTGATGGCACAGTAGTTGCTATCAAGTATGAAAAGACTGGCATTTTCAAACTTGCAGATGACAGAGAATTTGTAAAAATCTTTACAGAACCCATTTATTCACACATAAAGCTAACGGCGACAGGGAGAAGGGTTTTTGATGCAATTCTCGAAGTGTACGGTAAGGAAGCCATGAAACACGGATATGTCGATACCTTCTACTTCAAATTTTTCGGGAAGGGCGCTAACGGCGGTAACACTGAGAAGACCAAGATGAGCCGTGACACGTTTTCACGCGGCATGATTGAGTTGATTGAAAATGGGTTTATTGCCGCTCGATTACCCGGCGTTTGGTGGGTAAACCCATTAATTTTTTTCAAGGGCGACCGGGCAAGATACTTGCAAATTCACGAGCGCATTCACAATCGCAAGAAAAGGAGGGATGGCATGAAATGATAACTGACGAGATCTGGACTTACATAGCAGAGCAAGACAAACCGCTCGAAGCTGAAATGCAGAAGCATATAGAAGCAATGCGCTTAGCGACAGAAAGCGGCGATTCTGATGCTTTTGATGTTGCGCTACGTGCTTTTGAAGACGTGCGCGTAGAGCGCAACCGTTTTTTTCATGCGCGCTGCGTTCTGCTTTCTTTTGAGCAGTCGCGTGAGCAGTCGCGCGCATGAACAGCACAACTATTGCATGTTGTGCGGGGTTATCCCGCAGCTTGCGCCGACGCCTCGCCGCTCGCAACGGGATAAACCCCATACCTAGTTGCGCGCGCGACAACTAGATGGGGCCCCAAACCGTGCCGGTTTACCGCTCCAGCTTCGCTTTTCTTTCAACCTTGTTTCTCATTTTCTGAAAGGTTTTATTATGCCAGACAAAAAACGTGTGACGCTTCATAACCAGCGCACAAATCGGAGAACTGGAAAAGCATTTACGACGTTTCACAACGACCGTAATTTTCCGGAGGGCAGTGCTGAACATATTGATCCAGCACGCCTTGAACAAAACCTATATTGGAGTTTAGGTGAGCCATCACCATATCATCCCAAAAGGGGAGAGAAAAGGAAAACGTTTGAGCAGGTGGAGGACGAGTTTTACAAGAAAATGTTTTCACGGTATCTTGAAAAGAAAAATGAAAGACGGAGAGCATCACGTCATAAGCAACAGACAATGAAACAGTATAGAAGAAATAAGCGGTTTTGTCCAGAAGAAACCTTGTTTTATCTAGGCAAAAAAGGAGACAGCGTTGATGCAGATACACTAGCTGCAGTTTTGAAGGATTACCTTGATTGGCAGAAGGAAAATTACCCGCAGGTTCATGTGCTCGACTGGGCTTTACACTGCGATGAAGAAGGGGCACCGCATGTACATATACGACAAGTTTATGTGGCATACGATGAAAATGGTATGCCGTTTGTTGGACAGGAAAAATGCCTCGAGCAAATGGGTGTAGAGAAAAGCAAGGGAAAACTTACGAAAGACAGAGACGGAAACCTCGTTGAGAAAGACAGATACAACAATAGGAAAACGACATTCACGAAAACCTGCAGGGAAAAATTACAAGAATTGGCGTTGGCAAGAGGTCTGGAAATTGAGACAACACCCCGTGCCCCCAGAGAAAGCGGGCGTGATTTGAATGAGTGGAGGGCAGCCCAAGACCGTGCAACCGCTGACAAGAAGCTCGCAGAAGTCAGGGCGGCGAAAGAACTCATTGACGAAGCCCGCAGCTTGAAAGACCTTGTCGCTGCAAACACACAGATCATGCTTGCTGTCGATGCCGCCCTCAAGGGTTTGACATTTAAGCCACTTGCACAGCATGAAGCACGGAAAGCGGCAACGGAGACGCTTGCAATCCTCGCCCCGCTGCAGCGAAGCGCCGACCTTTACTTTGAACGGCTGTCGGGTGTTGGTGACATCGCAGACATGCGAGAAAAGATGAACACCAGAATCCGCCGCGCACGCGACGCATGCAAACGTGCGCTGGACAACACCAGACAGCGCGCACAGCGCGCAGAGGAAGAATCAGCAGCGCGCAGGAAGGAAGCCGATGACTACCGCCAGCGCCGACTGCAGGAAGCCCAACAAGCACTTGATGACGCCGCAAAGAAAGCTGCTGATCTGGACGCAAGAGAGAAAGCCCTTGATACCGTAGTCGACCAAA
>ONTY01000333.1 GCA_900320815.1 uncultured Pseudomonadota bacterium | reverse complement strand
TACGCCGCTTTGCAGCGCCGAGGCAATCATCAGACCGTCACTTGAAATCAATGCCGAGGCTTCGACATCAGCCGAGGAGCTTTTGAGCTCTTCCAGAACACGTTGGAGCACGTCTGTGCGCATAGTATTCGCCTTTCTGCATGGAAGTTTTTTGAAAAACAAGGTTGCCGCCCACAGCCGAAACAGCGTGCCAGCACGGACGGCAAGCGGACAAGTGTAATGCAGGCTTGTTGCGGTGACAGGCTGCGGTAAGGGGAAGGGGGTAAGGCAAATGCACAAGCGCCGCCCGCAGGCGGCGCTTGGGTTTTGGGCAGGAACTGCGCTCTTAGAAGAAGATGAAAGTCAGCAGCGCAAACAGCGGCACCAGGATGCCAAAGCTCCATGCCATGTAGCCGAAGAAGCTGGGCATCTTCACACCACGATCTTCGGCAATGGCCTTGACCATGAGGTTGGGCGCATTGCCGATGTAGGTGTTCGCGCCCATAAACACGGCGCCCGCCGAGATGGCCGTCAGCGTGGCGCCCAGCGGTCCCATGAGTTGCATGGCATCCCCGCTGGCGGTGTTGAAAAACACCAGATAGGTGGGCGTGTTGTCCAGGAAGGAACTTAGCAGACCCGCCGCCCAGAAATACGCTGCTGGGTTAGGCGAGCCATCTGCATGGTTGACGGCGCGCACCACGGCACCAAACGCCCCGGCTTCGCCCGCCTGCAGCATGGCGATAACGGGCACGATGGTCAGGAAGATGCCGGCAAACAGCTTGGCCACCTCCTGCATCGGCTCCCAGCCAAACTGGTTGCGCTGATGCACTTCGGCGGGCGTGATGGCCAGCGAAGCGAAGGCCACGCAAACCAGGCCGATGTCGCGCACCAGCCCGGGCAGGCCGATGTGCGTGCCCAGCACTTCAAAGCCAATTTTGCTTTTCCACACGCCGCTCATCAGCACCAGGGCGACGATAGCGGCGAGCAGCGCGAAGTTGGCGCGGCCTTCAAAGCCAAACCGCTCTGTGTTCGTGGGCGTGGGATCCGGGCGCGGTGCTTTGTCTTCGCGGCGCAGCATCCAGGTGTCAAGCGCAAAAAACAGCGGCAACAAGATGGCGAGCATGACCAGCATCTCCGGCAGGATGTGCTGCGCCGTCCAGAAGAAAGTGACGCCTTTCAGAAAGCCCATGAACAGCGGTGGGTCGCCCAGCGGCGTGAGCGAGCCGCCAATGTTGCTGACGATAAAAATGAAAAACACGATAACGTGCACGCAGCGCTGACGCTGGTCGTTGGCGCGAATGATCGGGCGAATCAGCAGCATGGAAGCGCCCGTGGTGCCCATGAAACTGGCGAGCACCGCCCCCACGGCGAGAAAGCCGGTGTTGAGCAACGGCGTGCCTTTCAGATTGCCCCGGATGTAAATGCCGCCAGAGACAACGAACAGCGCCGTGAGCAGCACGATGAAGGGCAAAAACTCCGAGAGCATCGCATGCACAAAAGCGTGCACCGCCTCGCTGGCACCAAACACCAGCGCAAAGGGCAGCAGGAAAGCTGCCGCCCAGCCTGCAGAGATTTTCCCGAAGTGCTGCCCCCAAAAGCGCGGCGCAATCAACGGCCACAGGGCAATGGAGAGCAGGATGCCCACAAAGGGCACCGCCCACAGCACCGAGAGCGTGGCGCCGTCAAAAGATGATGCGTGCGCGGCACCGGGCAACAGCGCCAGCGTCGCCAGAGCGCCAGCGGCGCTGCGTGCAAGAGAGCGCCCGCCACAGCGGGCTGAAGGGAGGGGTGGAGGAAAAAAATGGATTGAACTGTGCAAAGACAAAGAAAGAGCCGCCTATTCACGCCGCCGGCGCCTCGTGCGCGTCCATGTCAAACACCTTGCGCAGATAGCGCAAATAGTCAGCATCTTCGACCATTGTTTTGCTGGGGTTGTCCGAGATTTTGGCCACCGGCTGATCGTTGCAGCGCACCATTTTCATCACAATCTGCAGCGCGGGCACGCCCATGTCGTTGGTCAAATTGGTGCCCACACCAAACGAAGTATTAATGCGCCCTTTGAAGTGCTGGAACAACTCAATACAGCGCGGAATGGTGAGTGCGTCGCTGAATACCAGCGTTTTATCCTGTGGGGCGCAACGGTTGGCGCGGTAATGCTCAATCATGCGCTCGCCCCATTCGATCGGGTCGCCCGAATCGTGGCGCGCGCCATCGAAGAGCTTGCAGAAATACATGTCAAAATCCCGGAAAAAGGCATTCATGCCGTACACGTCCGAGAGCGCGATACCCAAGTCGCCCCGATATTCCTGCGCCCATTTTTCCAGCGCAAACACCTGGCTGTCGCGCAGCCGCGGCCCCAGCGCCTGGCACGCTTGCAAATACTCGTGCGCCATCGTGCCCAGCGGGCGCAGCCCCAGATCCTTGGCAAAGAGCACATTGCTGGTGCCGGCAAACTCGCTGCCCTTCCCCCTTTCCAGGTGCTCTTGCAGCGTTGTGAGCACCTCGCTGTGCCAGGCGCGCGAAAAGCGCCGCCGCGTGCCGTAATCAGCCAGCACCAGCCCGCGCAATTGCGGCGCACTCAATTGGTCAATTTTGGCGCGCAACCGCTGGCGGCCTTCCGTCAAATCCAGCCCGGGGTGCGTGTGGCGCATATAGACCTCGCTGACAATCGCCAGCACCGGAATTTCAAACATAATCGTATGCAGCCACGGGCCAGCCGTGCGGATGCCAAGCCCGCCTGTTTCCAGCGGCATGACATAGATATATTTCTCGTTCAGCCGGAACAGTTCCAGAAAGTCCACAAAATCGCTCTTGATGAAACGCAGGCTGCGCATATAGCGCAGTTCATCCTCGGTAAAGCGCAGCGCGCACAAGTGGTGGATTTCTTCCTGAATTTCATTGGCATACTTTGCCAGTGGCACATCCGGCGTGCGGCATTTGAACTTGTATTCCACCTGCGCGGCGGGAAACTGGTGCAGCACCGCCTGCATCATGCTGAATTTGTAGAGGTCGGTGTCGAGCAGGCTTTCAATGAT
>ONTY01000046.1 GCA_900320815.1 uncultured Pseudomonadota bacterium | reverse complement strand
TGCTGATGCAGTGCGTGATTGCTGCGGGGCACGCGTTGAACACATCGTGGTATCAGGCATTAGAACAACATCGCCTGCGCACTTTCAGATGGAGATGGCGCTTGCTGCTTAGGCGGATAGATGAGGCTGATGATGAGCCACTGGTCTGGGAACCTGTGCTGATTGCCCATCAGCAGCATCAAATCCTTGCCCCCTAACGCCATTTCCAGTTTGTCACGGAAAGGTTTTTCCCATCCATTGCCGTAACTTCGCTGGCAGTTCCAGAAAAGTGCACCTGCTTCCCAGTCGATAATTTTGTGCTTGTATGGCTGCTCGCCATCCGGCGTATCGCATGCGTAATGGTAATAGAAATCGAACGGAAGTTTGCGTAGCTCTTTAATCTGACGCCTTTCTTCATCTTCGGAAAAAAGGCTGCCCTGCATTTGCTGGCGTAGCAGTTTTTCCTTTTCCTCTGGCGTCCAGTCTGGATTGCGCGCTGGTGTTATCTCCAATTGGCGTAGAGCCTTGGGGCGCAACAGTGCGAGTGACAGACCGCGTTCAAGCCTCGCGGCTTCAATGTCGTCAAAGCAGTCAAATGAAGGTATTTTATCTAGCCACGCCTTCCTGTCAGCCCATCCTTTTTGGGAGCCAATTTCCTCTTTACGGTCGATGGTGTCAATGTAGAGCTTATGGCTTTCTGGCCGGTGGTCGCCGCTTGATTTCTCAACACGCGCCTCAATCCATTGCCATTTTTTGAACTGTTGCCTGCCTTGCAGCAAGCGGAAGGGCACAGGGTAGAGGCGGCGCATCTCTCCATTCCGGTTGATGCCGGCAACGCAGGATGTCTCAATGTGCTTTGCACTTGGCGAGGGGTAGGTTTTTGCTAGAATCAGAATCTGCTCTATCTGGTTCTTTTCCATTACTGAATCTCCTTATCCGCATTATAAAAGCGCATCGCAGCGAGCGATAGCAGGCGAACAGCGAGTGAGCTGCATACCCCCTCATTTCAACAGGTCACCTTGGCCGTCACGCGCTGGCCGCCATCGGTGTCGTGCGATGCTCGCGTAGTGGTCACACCAGAAGCGTGCCATGCGCCTGAGTTGTGGGCAGCCTGTATCCACGTGAGGAGAAAGCGGGAAGTTAATCTGGCAAGATTTGTAAAAGCAGTAGCACAAGAGGCATGTTTTATGCTGGCTTCAGGCGTTACCCCTCATCCTCAGTATCAATGCGTTGCATCTGCTACCATTCGCCGCGTTTGTATTTTCATCCAAAGAACGCAGCATGCCTCCTTTCCCTGCCCGTATTCGTCACTGTTTGACGGGGAAATTGCGTCACCTGCTTTGTTCTATTGCGCTGTTGAGCGCCATAACACCCGCATGTGCGCAAGTGGCGGTGGAGCGATTGAGCCTGTTTGCGGAGCAGGGTGGGAATATCGCTGCGCACACGGCAGAAGGCGGGGCGGCGTCTGGTGCGCCGGACTTTGCGGCGCTTGGCGTGCAGGCGGCGTTGCAAGCGGGGCAGCAGGGCAGCGCACAAACCTGGACGTGGAGCCTCAAAAACACCAGCGGCAAAAATCTTGCGGGCGCGCGTATCAGCGCGTTTCTGGACGCTGATATTCAGGCTTCCCAAAACACCTTCTTCAACGAAACCGCCACGCCCGATGCAGGTATTGGCACGCAGCCCTCCACGGCCACACAGTTTTATCCAGATAAATGGGAAGTTGGTGAGGCTGGATATTGGTCAGGCGACCTGCTGGCGCGCACCGCTGCTGGCAATCTCAAAAACCAGATTGATTCAACACTCGCTGCCGCTGAGGACGCCGCGCTTGCCCTCTCGCTGCCTGTGGGCGACTGGCCGGCGTACAGCACCCTCACTGTGACCGCCACACTTGCCGAGGATGCAGGCGCCGTCCCTGGCCTTGCGCAAAGCGACACGGCCACGGGGCAAAAACTGCACTTTGCCCTGCACGCCAGCCTTGACGACGTGGGCGGTAGCGCAACGGATACCGGCACAACCGGCGCTGGCAGCAGTGCAGCAACAAGCCCCGCCCTCGCGCCCGTGCCCGCGCTTGGGCTGCCCGGCCTGCTGCTGCTCATCTTCGCGCTGCCGGCAGCGGCATGGCGGGCGCGCCGCTGGCGCTTGCTGCCCGCCCTTCTCATTGCGCTGGCCGCCTGGTTGCCGGCGGGCGACGCGCAAGCCGTTTTTGTGAACGGCGGCTTTGAAGATGGCACGCTGGAAGGCTGGCAGGAGGCGTGGGGCTGGAACCCTGGACTGCAGGGCAATCCGCCCTTTGACCACAGCAGCATCGCTATCAACAGTGGCGGGCAGCGTCGGGCGGAAGTCGTTGGACGCACCTTTGACCCACGCGCTCCGCAGCTTGTGCTCCCGCGCACGGGCGAATATGCCGTGCGCCTCAATGACGAAGAAGTTGACAGCCAGAACATGAGTTTCATCACGCAAAGCGGCGTCATCACCGAGGAGGACCGTGACGCTGCCGACGGCAAGCTGCACATCCGCTTCTCATATGCCGCCGTGCTGGATGACCCGAATCACGCCCCCTCTGGACAGCCCTATTTCCACGTCCTGCTCACCGACCTGAGCACAGGCGACATCCTCTATGAAGACTTCGCCTACTCTGGCCAGCCCGGGCGCTACTTCTACACCACGCAGTACGGCTATGGCACATGGCATTCCACACCCTTCATCGATGTGGACATGCCCGTGCCGGGCAGCAGTCTTGGGCACGAAGTGCAGGTGCGCGTGCTTGCCACCGGTTGCCCCTGGGGGCCGCATCGCGGCTACGTGTATGTAGACGCCTTCGGCTCGCAGCCAATTGCGCCGCAGCAAACGTGCCTGAGCAGCCTTGCCGCCCGCGCCAAGCCCGGCAAGGTGCAGCTGACCTGGGAGAACAACGGCGCCGCGCGCTACGCCATCTACCGCGCCAGCGACCTGCAGGAGGGCGCATGGCGGCGCGTTGGCGAAACCGCCTCGCGCTACAGCACCTGGCTGGACACCAATGTGCAAGCTGGCCAGACATATTTCTACAGCGTGCGCGCGCTGGACGCTGCCGGCAATGAGCAGTGCGCCTCTGGCGCAGCCGTGGCCGTTCCGCCGCCTGAATGGGAACCCGGCAAAGTGCTGCACCACCCGCCGCGCATCACCAGCGCCCCGCCAACCACGGGGCAAATTGACAAGGCGTGGAGCTACACCATCACTGCCAGTGACCTGGATGGCACGCAGCTGAGCTACGAGCTGCCGCAGGCGCCGCAGGGCATGAGCATCAGCGCAGACGGCCAGCTTGACTGGACGCCGCAGGCCATCGGCAGCCACCACGTCACCCTCATCGTCCGCAATGCCCACGGACTCGTTGCCAGCCAGAGCTTTGCTGTGGAAGTGAACGATGGACGCCTGCCGCCCGTCATAGAAAACGGCCTGCCCGACCACATTCCGGCGGGCGTTGCCCTCAACCACCAAATCAGCGCCAGCAGCCCGGACGGCGCGCAGCTCATCTACAGCATAGGCAGCCAGGCTGATGGCCTGAGCATCAGCACCGGGGGGCGCGTCACATGGAACAGCCCGCAACCTGGCACCTACCCCTACACCATCGTCGCAGCCGACGAGCGCGGCGTGCGCGCCACGGTGAGTGGCGTGCTCCTTGTTACTGGGCCGAAGTTTGAAACCGAGCCGCCTTTGCAGGCGATGGTCGGGCAGGAATACCGTTACGCCGCCCGCGCCACTGACCCTGACGGCGGCGACATCACCTACCAAATCACCCGCAACCCGGACAACGGCGCGATACGCGTGGACAAAGACAGTGGCACGCTCACCTGGACGCCTGCGCCGCACTCTGGCGCGTTCACGATTGAACTTGCCGCCATCTCCAGCGAGAGCGGCGCACGCGCCCTGCAGAACTGGACGGTGGACGTTGCCCCCGGCAGCCAGCCGCCCGTCATCACCAGTCAGCCGCCTGCAAGCGCCACTGTGGGCGAGGCGTATCCCTACACCATTGAAGCCAGCGACCCTGATGGCGACTGGCTGACCTACAGGCTGGACACATGCCCGCAAGACGCCTGGCTTTCTAGGCAGCACATCATGTGGACGCCTACGCAGGCGGGCACGGCGGAGTTCGCCATCAGCGTCAGCGACGGCCAAGCCAGCGTGCAGCAAAGCTGGAGCGTCACCGTCACGGAAGCGCCCAACCAGCCGCCCGTCATCACCAGCGAGCCGGCCACCAGCACCACCACGGGCGCAAGCTATGTCTACGACATAGAAGCCAGCGACCCTGATGGCGATGCGCTCACCTACGTGCTGGACAAATTCCCCGACGGCGCCACACTCACCGGCCAGCGCCTGACCTGGACAGCGCCCGCGCAAACCGGGCTGTATGAGTTCGCCATCAGCGTCAGCGACGGCACCGTCACCCTCACGCAGGAATGGACAGTGGCCGTGGGCGCCAGCCAGCCGCCCCAGCCGCCAGTTCCCGGCAACCGCTCGCCCGCCTTTACCAGCCAGCCGCAAATCCAGGCCATCGTCGGGCAGACCTACGCCTACGACATCACCGCTGTTGACCCCGATGGCGATGCGCTCAGCTTCACGCTGGACACATACCCCGATGGCGCCACACTCACCGGACAGCGCCTTGAATGGACGCCCGCGCAAACGGGGCTGTATGACTTCGCCCTCACCGTGCGCGACATCCACGGCGCTGGCCAGCAGCAAACCTGGGGCGTTGGCGTGGGTGCCAGCGGCCAGACGCCAGTGCCCGGCAACCGGCAGCCTGTCATCACCAGCACCCCGGTCAATGGTGCCAGCGTCGGTGCGGCCTACACCTATCAGGTGACGGCAACCGACCCCGACGGCGACGCACTCACCTACAGCCTCATCCAGACGCCGGCGGGCATGGGCATTGATGCGGCCAGCGGCCTCATCACCTGGACGCCCGCTGCCGTGGGCACGGTGCCAGTGGAAGTGCGCGTGAGCGACGGCAGGGCGTGGGTCACGCAGGGCTGGACCATCACTGTCACCCCGCAAGCCGTGTCGCTGCCCCTTGGCGCCAGCCTCTCCTTCACTCCGCGCGCCATTGCACAGGGCGCCAGCACTGCGCTGACCGTGCAGCCCACGGGCGGCACCGCGCCCTACACGCTGCGCAGCCTCACCGTGGACGGTGCAGCATACCCCTTCACTGGACTTGCCACCACCATCACAGGCGGCAGCATCGGGCGGCATACCGTCAGCGCCACCATTGCTGACAACACCGGCACCACCTTCACCGTAGAAGACTGGTTCAGCGTCACCGACGGCAGCGATGACGACGACCCCATCGCCCACATTGCCACGCCCGGCAACTCGGATGAGATTGAAGTCGCCGACGTGACGGCACCCATCGCCATCACCGGCACTGCCTTAGACCGCAACTTTGCAGAATACGAGCTGCTCATCAGTCCGTCGGGCAAAGAGCAATGGACGCGGCTGGCCTTGGGCACCTCCTCCGTCACCGACGGCACCCTTGGCAACTTCAACCCGCAGGCGATTGCCAACGGCCTGTATGACATCGGCCTTGTTGTGCGCGACCTCGCAGGCAAAGAAGCCAGCGCGCGCATCACCATTGCTGTTACCGCCCAGCAAAAGGCGGCTCCCTTGCGCCTGACATTTGAAGACATGGCGTTTGAGCTGGAAGGCTTGCCCCTTGGCGTCACGCGCAGCTACGACAGTCTGCGGCGGTATGAATCGCTGGACTTCGGCTGGGGGTGGAGCGTGCAATGGCAAGACGTGCTCGTGCAAACCAACGGCATCGTGGGGCGGCAATGGAGCGCGGAGGAAGCAGGCAGCGGCTTCAATAAACAGATATGCGCCAGACCAGGCGGCAGCCGGGTGGTCGCCGTGCGCTTGCCCGGCGGCAAGATAGAGCAGTTTGAGGCACGCGCCGAGCCGGAATGCCAGAGCTGGATGCAGTACGTCAGCGGCCTGTTCGTCACCGTCAAATACACCCCGCGCGGCAAGAACCACAGCGGCGCCACCTTGGAAGCGCTGGGCTACGGCGCGTCTGACCTGCAAATCGCAGGCGACAGCCTGTTTGATGTCGGCGGCGGAGAACCCTACAACCCCTCGCAGTGGAAATACACCACCCTTGACGGGCAGGAATACATCCTGACTGAAACCGGCATCCAGCAAGTCAAGGACAGACTGGGCAACACGCTGCAGTTCACAAGGAACGGCGTGCAGCACTCTGGCGGCTGGAGCCTGCAATTCCAGAGGGACGCAGGCGGGCGCATCACCGCCATCACCGGCCCCGGCAACACCACCCGCCGCTACCACTACGACGCAGCAGGGCGGCTGATTGCCGCCGAGGAACCCGATGGCACCCAGGCGAACTACGCCTACAAAGACGCGGGCAATCCCAACGCCCTGACCGACTGGACAGACCCCGCAGGCCGCCTCATGCTGCGCGCGGAATACGATGCAGAAGGCCGCATCGTCAAACAGACTGATGCCCTTGGCAACGAAGTCAAGGTCAGCCACGCGCCAAACACCCAGACCGTCACCGACCGGCTTGGGCGCACCACCAGCTACGAGTTTGATGAGCGCGGCAACATCACCAGCGTCACCGACGCCGCAGGCGGCGTGACCAAATACAGCTACGACGACAACGACAACGAAATCAGCGAAACCGACCCGCTGGGCCGCACCACAACGCGCGAGTTCGACGCCTACGGCAACCCCACCAAAGAAACCGACCCCTTGGGGCGCAGCACCACCACCGTTTACAACGCCGAGGGCAAGGTCACGCAGGTAGCCATGCCCGGCGGCATGGTGCATGACTATGGCTACAACACCAGCGGCCAACTCACCAGCCTGACCACTCCCGGCGGCAACACAAGCACCATAGGCTACAGCGTCAAAGGCAGCCCCTCCAGCCTCACGGATCCGCTTGGCCGTGCCAGCCGCTGGATCTACGCGCAGGTGAACGGCGCCAGCCTCATGCAAAGCAGCACTGCACCCGATGGCGCCGTCACCACCTACACGCACGACGCGCAGGGGCGCATCACGGGGCAAAGCACACAGGCAACCCTGGCAGCGGGCGAAGCGCCGCAAACCGCCAGCACCGCCACGGAATACGACGCCAAGGGCAACCCCATCAAGAGCACCAATGCGCTGAACCAGAGCGGCACTAGCAGCTACAACGCAGCGGGTGACCTGATTGAAGAAACTTCTCCCTTGGGCTTGGTCACGCGCCACAGCTACAACCAGCGTGGCGAGAAGACGCAAACCACGCACCCCGATGGCACGGTAGAAACCTGGACGTACGACGCCGAAGGGCAGGAGGTCAAACACTGTCAGGCCGGGCTGTGCGAAGAGACCACCTATGACCTGCTGGGCAGGGCAACAGAAACCAAGGACGCTGCGGGCAACAGCACCAAAACGACGTATGACGCCGCAGGCCAAGTCACGGAAACAAAAGACGAGCTTGGCCGCACCAGCCGCTACGAATACGACGCAGCGGGCAGGCAAACCAAGAGCATTGACCCGCTGGGCGGCACGGCGGAAACGGCGTACACCGAAGCCGGCCATGTGGCCAGCACCAAGGCCGCCGACGGCAGCGTGACATCGTATGAATACGACGCCGCAGGCCGCAGGACAAAAACCATCCTTCCCGCCCTCATCACCACCACGCTGCCCAGCACGGCGGCCACCACCTATGCCTGGAACGAAGCCGGGCAGTTGCTCGCCCAAACCGACGCCAGAGGCAACACCACCAAATACGGCTACGACCTGGCAGGCCGGCGCATCAGCCGCACCATTGCGGATGGCAGCACCGAGCAGCTTGCCTATGACGCCGACGGCAAACTGACCGCCAGGCAGTACTTTGATGGCAGCCGCACCGACTACACGTTTGATACGGGAGGCCGCGCCACTGGTGAAACCCGCCCTGACGGGCAAAGGGCGATTGGCTACGACCAGCACGGCAGAGTCAACAGCCACAGCGACACCGCGCGCGGCAGCATCAACCACTCGTTTGATGCCGTGGGGCGGCAGACGAAAGAAATCACGCAAACTGCGGAAGGTGAAAGCTGGCAGGCCA
>ONTY01000123.1 GCA_900320815.1 uncultured Pseudomonadota bacterium | reverse complement strand
CCGAGCACATCCCAGCCGTACGCCGCAAAGCGCGCTGCGGTGTCGTCGGCAAACCAGGGTGCGACTTGCCCATCAATGCTGATGCCGTTGTCGTCGTAGAGCGCGATGAGTTTGTTCAAGTGCCACGCGCCCGCCAACGAGCACGCCTCGTGACTGATGCCCTCCATCAGGCAGCCGTCACCAAGGAATACATATGTGTGGTGATTCACCACTTCGTGCCCCGGACGGTTGAACTCGGCGGCCAGGAGCTTTTCCGCCAGCGCCATGCCCACAGCATTCGCCAGCCCCTGCCCGAGCGGGCCAGTCGTGGTTTCCACGCCGGGTGTGGCCCCCACTTCCGGGTGCCCGGGCGTTTTGCTGCCCATCTGGCGAAAGCGCCGGATGTCCTCCATCGGCAACTCATACCCCGTCAAATGCAGCAGCGCATACAGCAGCATGGAGGCGTGCCCGTTGGAGAGCACAAAGCGGTCGCGGTTCAGCCAGCCGGGACTGGCCGGGTTGTGGCGCAAGTGGCGTGCCCACAGCGCCACGGCCATCTCGGCCATACCCAGCGGTGCGCCGGGGTGGCCGGACTTGGCCTGTTGCACAGCGTCCATTGCCAGCGCGCGGATGGCGCTGGCCATGCGGGAAGAAGTATTTGGCATAGAAAGCAATTGTTGCTGGCCGCAAAAGCGCGCGATTTTAGGGAGCCACCTCCACCTCTTTTGGTTCAGGCAACGGCGGCGCTTCGGGCGGTGTAGCCGCCACGCGCAGGCGCCACCGCACAAGGCGCATACACGCCCACAACACCAGCATCAGCGCCACCATCAACACCAGCAGCCCGGCCACATCAAGTGGCGTCAGCGTGTCGCTGCCTGTCTGCAAAGTGGTATGCACACCCTCAGCAGCAGGCACCATGTGAAGCGCCTGCGAGGCCACAGCGCCTGCACCGTTGAGCCATTGCACCAACTCATCCATCATCAGATACTCATCAATTTAACATCCCATTGCCCGCAATATATGCGGGCAAGAAAATGATACCCCAAAGTTAAGGCGACAGCACATGATGCTTCAAAGTTATATACCCATTATTTCAATATTTTATTTCCGGCCAATCTTGCCGGCAAACAAGATATACCCCAATTCACTCCCCGCTATTTCAGGCAAGGCGTCCAGCGCCTGCCTACAATGCTCGCATCATGCAACGTTCCACCCCACACGCCCACCTCCCCATCGCACCCTCTTCACTCATGCCACGCCGCTCTGCGATTGCCACGCTTGCTACGCTGGGAGCAGCAACGCTGTTGTTGCCTAGCTGCGGCGAGACTGCCGCTCCAGCCAGCCACTTTGTGTTGCTGGACGGAAGCACGCGCGAGATGAGCAGTTTCTTGGGGCAGGCCGTGCTGCTGAACTTCTGGGCAACAAGCTGTACCAGTTGCGTTGCTGAAATGCCACAACTCGCCGCCACGCACCAGAAATTCCACGCCCGTGGACTACACACGCTGGCTGTGGCCATGAGCTACGACAAGCCGGAATATGTGCTCAATTTCGCTACCAGTCGCCGCTTGCCCTTCCTGATTGCCATTGACTCCAGTGGCACCGTGGCGCGTGAGTGGGGCGGTGTGCGTCTGACACCCACCACTTTCCTGGTCAGCACAACCGGGCACATTGCGCGCCGCTATGTCGGCCCACCAGACTTTGCCCAATTGCACCAGCATATCGAACAAGTACTGACTGCGTAGCCGTATCACTCTTTACGCGCGAGCAAACGCATACGCTCCAGCAACGCATCCAGATCATCCTGCGATTCAAAGCGGATGAGCACCTCTCCACGCTGTTGCGACGCCTCCTGCCCGTCACGGCTGCGGCGGCGTGTTTTCAGTCGCACCTCCACCGGCATCGTCAGCAGCCCGGTCAATTCCCCCTCCACTTGCACGGCATAGCTGGATTTTTCTGCGCTACGCCGCTGCGGCTGCTCCTCGCCACGCAGCCGGCGCACCAAGTCTTCCGTCGCACGCACGCTCAACTGCCGTGCCACCACCGTGCGCGCTGCGCTGGCCTGCTCGTCACCGCCCAACGCCAGCAGCGCACGCGCGTGCCCTTCACTGATCGATCCCCCCATCAGCATATCCTGCACTGGTGCCGCCAGATTCAGCAGACGCAGCAGATTACTGGCAGTGCTGCGGTTTTTTCCTACGGCCGCTGCTGCCTGCTCGTGCGTCATACCAAACTCATCAATTAACCGGCGAATACCGCGCGCCACCTCAAGTGGATTGAGGTCTTCGCGCTGCATGTTTTCAATCAGCGACATAGCCGCCGCTGCTTCATCAGACACTTCGCGCACCAGCACAGGCACTTCATCCAGCCCTGCCAGTTGCGCGGCGCGGTAGCGACGCTCGCCAGCGATGATTTCGTAATCTGCGCCCCCTTCATTTTCATTATCTGCGTGCGCACTGGCCTGACGCACCAGGATGGGCTGCATGATGCCCTGCTCGCGAATAGACTGCGCCAACTCCTCCAGCGCCGTCTCGTCCATATGTGTGCGCGGCTGGTACGGCCCTGCCGCCAAGCGTTCAATCGGCAGCAGCAGCGGCGTGCCCGTCAAATTCGGCACAACTGTGGGATCAAGTGCCATTGCCGCGTCTGGACCAACCAGTGCATCCAGCCCACGCCCCAGGCCACGGTTTTTTTTGTTCGACATCGTATGCAAATTTTCCGCCAAAGTGGCGAACTATAACCGCGCTCCGCACCCCGAAGATCAAGCATGCAAACCGCACTCTGCCAACTCCTGCGCAAACTCGATGAAGGCCACACTACCCTTGGCTGTCGGCTCATACACCACGCCTGGTAATCCGTGGCTGGGCGCCTCCGCCAGACGCACATTGCGCGGTATCACCACGTCAAACACTTTTTCCTTGTAATGCGCTTTCAATTGCTCGCTCACCTGCTTTTGCAACACAATGTGCGGGTCAAACATCACGCGCAGCAGTCCGATGAGGCGTAAATCTCTATTGAGATTGAGATACACCTGCCGAATGGTATTGGTCAAATCCGCCAACCCTTCCAGAGCAAAATACTCGCACTGCATGGGCACAATCACGCCCTGAGCAGCACACAAGCCGTTGAGTGTAAGCATATTGAGCGCCGGTGGACAATCAATAAGCACATAGTCATAGTCTTGCACCACCTTCTCTAGAGCGCGCTGCAGGCGGCGTTCCCGCCGTGCCTGTCCCACCAGTTCCACTTCCGCACCAGACAACTCACGGTTGGCACCCAACACAGCGTAGCCTGCACCCGCCTCCTGCAGACGTTTTGGAATAATGGCAGCAGTGGCAATATCCACTTCTTCCAGCAGCACATCATACACAGAATGCTGCAATGCCTTTTTATCAACGCCTGATCCCATTGTGGCATTACCCTGAGGATCCAAATCCACCAGCAGCACATGCAAACCCAGCATCGCCAATCCTGCCGCCAAATTAACTGCTGTTGTGGTTTTACCCACACCTCCCTTCTGGTTGGCAATACAAAAAATCTGCGCCATCAAATTCACCTGTCTGCAAAAATGCCTATTCTATGCACGTCGCATCCACACCAGACAACGCTCGGCGCGTAAACCTGGAACATGTACTTGTTCCATGTGGAACATTTCCACCTCTGGTGGCAAGGCCGCAATCTCTACCTCAGGTTGTTTGCCTTTCATTGCCAGCCACACACCATTCACAGCCAAGGTCTGCACTGAAAGCGTACAAAAATCCACCAGACTGGAAAAAGCACGCGAAATCACAACATCAAAAACATCACGCAGCTCCTCAACACGCGTATGACACGCGCGTAAATTATTTAGCGCCAGACTCCCTGCTACCTGCCGCACAAATGCCGTTTTTTTTGCCACAGCGTCAACACACAGCACATTAATTTCTGGGCACATCACCGCAATCATTACACCAGGTAAACCTGCTCCACTGCCCACGTCGAGTACGCAAATTGGCTTACCCTGCGTATGCCGCTGCAGCGGCGCAATTACAGCCAAACTATCCAGAATATGTCGCACAAGAATTTCTTCTGGGGTACGTAAGGCAGACAGGTTATAAACGCGGTTCCATTTCAACAGTAATTGCAGATACAACAAAACTTGCTGTTGCTGTAGTGGTGTGATTTCCAGTTCAAGCGCCCGCACGCCTTCTACCAATATCGTCATTAAATCCGTCTGCATCACGTCCCTCCCTTTTCTTGCCACTCATTCTTTTGTTCGGTATATCCTTCCTTTTTTAAATACACCCGCAAAAGGGAAAGGGCTGCAGGTGTCACACCACTTATTCGCCCTGCCTGTCCCAATGTTTCCGGACGATGCAACTGAAGTTTTTGTCGCACTTCAATGGAAAGTGCTGCAATCTTCATATAATCCAAATCAACAGGTAGACGCATATTCTCATAGCTGACACTGCGCGCAATCTCATTTTGCTGCCGCTCAATATAGCCGCTGTATTTTGCAGCAATTTCGATTTGTTCCACCACATCACTCCCCAACTTTTCCTTGGTTTCACGTGAAACACTAGCAATTTCCATGAGATTGGTGTAGCTTACCCCAGGGCGACGTAGCAAATTAAATAGGCTGTATTCGTGCTCCAACGCCTTACCCAACACTCGCTCTGCATCCTCGGCAGCGAGGGTACGTGGAGTAAGCCATGTAGACTTAAGTCGCTGTGTTTCACGTGAAACGGCATCCCGTTTTCGACAAAAAGCCTCCCAGCGCGCATTATCTACCAATCCCAAACGACGCCCTGTTTCCGTTAAACGCATATCAGCATTATCTTCGCGAAGCTGCAAGCGATATTCAGCTCTACTGGTAAACATACGATATGGTTCTGTAACACCTTTAGTGATTAAATCATCCACCAGTACGCCTAAATATGCCTCGCTGCGCCGGGGTAACCAGGCTTCTTTTTCTTGCACAAAGAGCGCCGCATTCGTACCTGCAAACAAACCCTGCGCTGCCGCTTCTTCATAGCCAGTGGTGCCATTAATTTGCCCGGCAAAAAACAGACCAGCAAGCTGCCTTGTTTCAAAATTACTTTTCAGTGCGCGTGGGTCAAAATAATCGTACTCAATTGCATAACCCGGACGCAAAATATGCGCCTGCTCAAGTCCCCGAATGCTTTGCACCAGTGCCTGCTGAATATCAAACGGCAGGCTGGTACTGATGCCATTTGGATAGACCTCATGCGTATCCAGACCCTCTGGTTCTAAAAAGATATGATGGCTGTCTTTACCCGCAAAACGGTTGATTTTATCCTCAATGCTTGGGCAATAGCGCGGACCAGTGCCCTCGATTTTTCCTGTAAACATGGGACTACGGTCAAAACCGCTGCGAATAATCTCATGTGTACGCGCATTGGTTTGGGTTATCCAGCAGGATAGTTGGCGTGGGTGCATTTCAGCGCACCCCATGAAACTGAACACAGGCACAGGATGAGTATCACCCTGCTGCTCCTGGCACACGGAAAAATCAATGCTGCGCCC
>ONTY01000082.1 GCA_900320815.1 uncultured Pseudomonadota bacterium | reverse complement strand
CAGAAGCTATCGTGCCTTGGCTGGCAAATTACCGTACAGCGCAGTGGCGCGTGATGCTGGTGCCGCCGGTGCTACTGGTGTTCGTCGCATGGCATTCGTGGGCGGCGGCACTGCTGCTGGCGCTGGCGGCACCACTCATCCCGCTGTTCATGGCACTCATCGGCTGGAAAGCGCAAGCGGTAAGCGAGGAACAGTTGCTAGCACTCGGCCACTTGCACGGACACTTGTTGGAGCGCCTGCGCGCGCTGCCCACGCTGCGCGCACTGCACGCGGTGGACGCCACCGCCAGCCGCTTGACTGCGCTGGGGCACACGCTGGCGCAGCGCACCATGCGCGTGCTGCGGATTGCCATGCTCTCCTCGGCGGTACTGGAACTGTTTTCCGCCATAGGCGTGGCGCTTGTAGCGGTGTATGTGGGCTTTCACCTGCTGGGCGAAGTGCATTTCGGCGCCTGGCGCGGGTCGCTCAATCTGGAACGCGGGCTGTTTGTGCTGATGCTGGCACCGGCGTTTTTTGAGCCGCTGCGCGAGCTTTCCGCCGTGTGGCACGACCGCGCCAATGGCTTGGCGGCGCAACGCTCGCTTAGCGGCTTGCTGGACGGACTGGCACCAATGGTTGCTGCCGAAAGCCAAGAACACGAACACGCGGGAGGGGGAGACAAACAAAAAAGCAATGAAGAAAACGCCGCTCCCTCCGTGGAACTGCGCGGCGTGCACCCTGCGCTGCCCTTTGCTGATGCGAACAGCGATGCACCCGCACGTGCGGCGCTTGATGTGCACATCCCCGCCGGCGCGCACGTGGCTGTCACAGGCGCCAGCGGCAGCGGCAAGAGCATGGTGCTGGCGCTGCTTGCCGGGCTGCTACAGCCTGCCGAAGGACAGGTGCTCATCGACGGCGCCCCGCTGGATGGAACAAGCGCCGCTGCACTGCGCCAGCGCATGGGCTGGCAGGGGCAGCCGCCACATTTCATCGCCGGCTCGCTGGCACGCAACCTAAATCTGGGCGGCGAAGCACCACCTACAAAAGCAGCGCACACGGCGCTGCACGCCGCCGGGCTGGATGATTTCATCGCGCGCATGGAAGGTATGCGCCTGGGCGAAGGCGGCAGCGGCATTTCCGGCGGTGAGGCGCTGCGGCTGGCGCTGGCGCGGCTGGCTGTAGCCGGCAGTGCAGAAAGCATACGGTTGCTGCTGCTCGACGAGCCGACGGCTCACCTGGACGCTGCCAGTGCCGCACAGGTGCGCGACGCCATCACCCGCATGGCACGAGGCTGCACGCTGCTGGCGGCGACGCACGACCCGGCACTCATCGCCGCCCTGCCCTTTGAACTGCGCCTGGCCACAGACGGGCACGCCGAATTGCTCGATAAGCGCGCCACCGCGCAAGGAAGTGCCACATGAGCGCCACAAACACCACCAACAGTACTCGCACGCCCCGCGCCATGCCGTTGCTGCTGGCGGCGCTGTGCCAGGGGCGTCGGGGTGTGATGGCAGCGGGCGCATTGCTGGCCAGCGCCGCTACGCTGGCGGGCGCACTACTGTTGGGCATCTCCGGCTGGTTCATCACGGCAACAGCCGCCGCCGGGTTCGTGGCAGCCGGAGCGGGCGCAGCAGCCATCGCCTTTGATGTTTTTACCCCTGCTGCTTCCATCCGCCTTTTGGCGCTGCTGCGCACTTTTGGGCGTTATGGCGAACGGTTGCTCACGCACTCTGTGGCGCTGCACGCCCTCGTAGGCGTGCGCGAGCGACTGCTGCGCGGATTTGCCGCCCGCGCGGACGACGAGCGCGCGGCACGCGAATGGCGCCTGCAGCCCGCGCGGCTGCTGCTGCGCCTCACGCGCGACCTGGATGCCGCCGAGGCGCTCTATCTGCGCCTGCTCGTGCCGGCAATGGCGGCTCTCTTCTCCGCACTCGTCATCAGCGGCTGGCTGCTGTGGCAGGGGCACGCGCTTCTGGCGCTGGCGGCGCTGGCGTGGCTGGTGAGCGGCGGCTTTGGCGTCGCCATCTGGCTGCTGCGCGCCACCGCACCCGCTGGGCTCTCGCTCTCGCGCCACGCCGAACACATGCGCCAGCAAGCGCTGGACATCGCTGGCGCACAGGCTGAACTGGCAATGGCCGGGCGACTGGATGCGACGCTGGCCGCCGTGCAAACGCGCGAAGTGCACCTGGCGCGGCTTGAAGAGGGCATCCAGGCCAGAGACGCACTGGCGGGCGCACTGTGGCAGGCACTGCACTCGCTCACACTTGCCGCTGCCACGCTGTGCGCGGCGTATCTGGTGCTGCGCTGCAGCATGAGCGCGGCCACCGCCGCCTTTTTCGTGCTCATCGCAATGGCAGGTATGGAGCCGTTTACCGCGCTGCGGCGCGGCGCCTCGCAGTGGGCAGCCACAGAACTTGCGGCGCGCCGCCTGCGCCTGCCGCTGCTGGCGCAGGCACACGAAGCGCCGTTGCCGCTGCCTGATGCCGGTTTGGCTGTGCAACTGCAGGGCGTGCGCACACGGCGCACCGACCGCTTGGACGCCGCCGCAGCCGAAGGCATTTCACTGGAAGTGCCGCGCGGCGACTGCGTGGCGCTGGTGGGCGCCAGCGGCAGCGGCAAATCCACGCTGCTGGCGCTGGCCGCTGGGCTGCTTGCGCCCACACACGGCAGCGTGCGCGCCCTGCCCTCCTTTGCGCTCACGCAGCAGGCGGTGCTGTTTGCCGACAGCGTACGCGCCAACCTCAACCTGCAGCAGCGCAACGTGCCCGACGAGCAGCTTTGGGCGGCGCTGCGTACCGCCGGTCTCGACGACTTGATGCGCGAGCGCGGCGGGCTGGACGCACTACTGGGCGAAGGCGGCACCGGCCTCTCGCGCGGACAGCAGAGGCGGCTGGCACTGGCGCGGCTGCTGCTGGCAGGCGGCGAACTCTGGCTGCTGGACGAGCCAAGCGACGGGCTGGACGCCGTCACCGCCGCCGACGTCCTCGGCGGACTGAGCGACGCGCTGCACGGACGCAGCGCCCTCATTGCCACACACCTGCGCCGCGAGGCGGTGCTCGCCAATCAGCTCGTGCTGCTTGAGCGCGGGCGCATCACAGCGCACGCCGCGCGCGGCAGCACGGACTATGAACGCATCCTGGCGCAATTGCGTGACGATTAGCACCGTCAAACGATAGTGCACTGGATATTGTCATGATTTTTTTCACCCCTCCCTCCAACCACTAACCTTACGAAAGGCGCTGACTATGGACCTTGACATCGTAGGCATTTCGCGGCTGCAATTTGCCACGACTGCCTTGTACCACTTCCTTTTTGTGCCGCTCACGCTGGGGCTTTCCATTTTGCTTGCCGTCATGGAAACCATCTACGTGGCCACGCGGCGCCCCGTCTGGCGGCAAATCGTCAAATTCTTTGGCGTGCTCTTTGGCATCAACTTTGCCGTAGGCGTGGGCACCGGCTTGGTAATGGAGTTCCAGTTCGGCATGAACTGGAGCTACTACAGCCATTATGTTGGCGATATTTTTGGCGCCCCGCTGGCATTTGAAGCCCTGATGGCGTTCTTCCTGGAAGCAACGCTGGTCGGTATGTTCTTCTTCGGCTGGGATCGCATTACCCCAAAACAGCACCTCATCGTCACCTGGGCAATGGCCATAGGCACCAACCTCTCGGCGATGTGGATTTTGATTGCCAACGGCTGGATGCAGTATCCCACTGGCTCGCAACTGAACCCGCACACGCTGCGCATGGAAATGGACAGCATCTGGGGCGTGATTACCAGCCCGGTAGCTCAGGCCAAATTCCTGCACACCGTCACGGCAGGCTACACCTATGGCGCCATTTTTGTCATCGGCATCTCCGCCTGGTTCCTGCTGAAAAAGCACCATCAGGAAATGGCGCGCCGCGCGATTATCGCCGCCTCCGCCTTCGGGCTGTGCGCATCGCTGCTGCTCGTTTTCATGGGCGATGAAAGCGGGTATCTTGTCGGCAAACACCAGCCCGGCAAAATGGCCGCCATTGAAGCCATTTGGGAAACGGAACCCGCCCCGGCAGCCTTTAACGTCATCGCCTTCCCTGACCAAGAAGCACGCAAAAATCACTACACCATCCATATTCCCTGGATTATGGGGTTGATGGGCACGCGCAGCACCAGCAAACAAATCCCCGGCTTCAACGACATTGTCAAAGACGCCGCCAACCACGTGCGCACAGGCATCGCTGCCTACGACGCACTCCAGCAAATCCGTGCTCTCAAAGGCAAGCCCGTGTCTGCCGAGTTGCAAAAACGCTGGGATGAAACCTCATCCAAGCTCGGTTACGCCCTGCTGCTCAAACGCTATGTGGATGACCCGCGCCAAGCCACAGACGCACAAATCCAGCAAGCCGCTGACGACACTATTCCGCAAGTGGCGCCGCTGTTCTGGTCGTTCCGCCTCATGGTGGCGCTGGGCGCGCTGTTTGTTGCGCTCACCGGTGGCTTTTTCTATCTGGCTGCGGTGCGCGGCAAGCAACTGGAAAACTACAAATGGCTGCTGTGGCTGGCTGTATTCAGTATTCCGCTGCCCCTCGTAGCCATCGAAATGGGCTGGTTCGTCGCGGAATATGGCCGCCAGCCTTGGGCGATTGAAGGTGTGCTGCCCGTTGCTGTTGCCGTCTCCAACCTGGGCGCCGGCACCGTGCTCTTTACCTTGTTGGGCTTCATTGCCCTGTACACCGTGCTGCTTGTCGTCATGCTGCGCTTGCTGCTTGCTGCCATCCGCAAGGGGCCGGATCCGCGCGACCTGGAAGCCCTGCCAGGCGACACCCCCATGCCCACCCTCGTTGCCGCAGCCAACGCCACCGCCTAACCAGACAAGGAGAAAAGCAAATGACTGGACTTTTGAGCTACGACACCCTGCGCGTCATCTGGTGGCTGCTCATTGGCATCGTCCTCGTGGGCTTTGCCGCCACTGATGGCTTTGACATGGGCGCTTGCACACTGCTGCCCTTTGTCGCCAAAAACGACACCGATCGGCGCGTGGTCATCAACACCGTCGGCCCCATTTGGGAAGGCAACCAAGTGTGGCTGATTCTCGCTGGTGGCGCCATTTTTGCCGCTTGGCCGCCGCTGTATGCCGTGTCATTTTCCGGCTTCTATTTGCCACTGTTTTTGGTGTTGCTGGCGCTGATTATTCGCGCCGCCGCTTTCAAATACCGCAGCAAACGTCCAGGCGCCGCATGGCGCAACACTTGGGACTGGGGTCTGTTCGTTGGCGGCTTTGTGCCCGCACTGGTGTTTGGTGTGGCCATCGGCAATGTGATTCAGGGGCTGCCGTTCAGGCTGGAGCCGGACATGCAAATCCACTACGACGGCAGCTTCTTTGCGCTGTTTGACCCCTTCTCGCTGCTCGCCGGCGTGCTCTCGCTGGCCATGCTCACCGCGCACGGTGCCGCCTGGCTGGGCGTGAAAACCGAAGGCGAAGTGCAGAAAAACGCACGCCAATGGGGGGTGCGCTGTGCGCTGGCCAGCGCCGCGCTGTTCGTGGTGGCCGGCATTTATATGCTGCTGTTTATCAAAGGCTACCGCATCACCGACGGCGTGATTGACAACGGCCCTTCCAATCCGCTCTACAAAACAGTAGAACGCGATGGCATGGCATGGTTTACAAACTACAAATATGTCGTCACACTGCTCGTGCCTATTTTGGGTATTGTCGGCTTTTTACTGTGTGCCAAACTGCTGCAAGCCGGGCGCGACCTCCTCGCCCTGATTGCCTGCGGGCTGGGACACGCCGGTGTGATTTTGAGTGTGGGCGTTTCCATGTTCCCGATGGTGATTCCATCGAGCATCCAGCCAAACGCCAGCCTGACGGTGTGGGATGCCTCCTCCAGCCACACCACGCTGGCCATTATGCTGCTGGTCACGCTCATTTTCCTGCCCATCGTACTGGCATATACGAGCTGGGTGTATGCCGTCATGCGTGGCAAAGTGCGCGGTGCCGATATTGAAAGCGGCAAAGGCCACGCCTACTAACCCAAAGGAAAGGAGAAACGCACCATGTGGTATATCCTCTGGATCATCTTCCTGCTGCTCGTCACACGCTTTGCACTTTCGCGCGCCAAGCGTTATGAAAGCGAGTTTGACAATCGTAAATAGCACAAGCCGCACAGCGCATACGCGCTGACAACAAGGCACAAGGCCGGGCACACACGCTGCCCGGCCTTTTTTGTTCTTCGCGATGCGAGCACAAGTTTCTGTAGAGGCAGCCCTTGCAGTGTGTGCATCCTGAAAAGGGCGGTTACAAGAGCCATCTACCCGATACTGCCACCCATCGCATTTGGATGCCCGCATAAATTACGGGCAACAAAGATAAGAGTCATGGGGTATATGAAACACTCCGCCAACCCACCCAACACCCGGTTCAAGATTGAAACAGCGCGGCAAAGGCAGCCCCGAGCCAGCGCAAAAATGATGTTTTGCCTGTTCGCGTTTCTCGCGCATCGCCCAACATTTCTTCACCTATCGTCCAGATTTTTCTGATTATTATCGTCTGTATTTCCAAGCGTTTTACCGCTTTCCACAAGCGCTACTTTGAATTTTTCCCCATACATAGGGCTGATGATTTTGGCGATGGCTGTATAACCCTTTTTCATCGCCGCCTTGCGCGCTGCCTGTCCATGCCGCCCGATAACGTAGGCGCCCGCCGCCACAAGCTGCCGTGCAATATCCTCGTATCCCTTATCAGCAGCAAACACCAGCGCCGTTTGCCCCATACTGTCTTCCACATTCACATTGGCACCCGCCGCCAGCAGGCGTGTCACAATATCTTTCCGACCCAGGAATATGGCGTGCATCAGCACCGTTTGCCCGGTTTTCTCCACCGCATCCACATTCGCCCCAGCCTGCAAAATATGCGCCACAATATCTGTGTGCCCCTTGTATGTGGCACACATCAGTGCCGTGATTCCATTTTTGTCGGCCTTGTCTGCATTTGCCCCCGCCGCCAACAGGCTTGCCGCAATATCTGTATAGCCATGAAACGCCGCCAGCATCAACGCCGTTTGCCCGCGTTTATTGGTAGCGTCCAGAGCGGCGCCCGCTGCAACCAGGCTGCTCACCATTTTGGCGCGTCTTTTATGCACAGCAAGCAGCAGAGCCGTCACGTTGAGTGCATCAACATCATCCAGTCGTGCGCCCGCTGCAATCAAAACAGGTGCCGCTGTTTCCGTGCCATCATGAGCCGCAGCGCACATCAACGCTGTTTGCCGCAGGCGGTTGGTGGCATTCACGTCTGCGCCTTTTTCCAGCAGCCGCCGCAGCACCTCCACCCGCCCTTTTTCCGCAGCAGCAATCAGCGCCGTGTCTCCCATCACATTACCCGCATTAATATCCGCACCCGCTGCCAGCCATTTTTGCACTGCTGAAACATCCCCCGCACGCGCAGCGGCACGTAGTTTATGGTTGGCTCCAAACAGATTTTTGAAAAAAGGCATCAATGCCACTCCTTTCAGTTTTTCCAGACTTTGGGTGCAGTGTACCGTGCTGCGCCGTTTGTACACGAACAGGCACCGTAATAACATATCGGAGAACTTCGCGTGATTCACGTCATGCTTGATGCCAACATCCTCATCTACGCGACCAACAAGCTCTCGTCAGTGGTGATAAGGAAAATTGCCATCAGCACCGTCACCTGGGGCGCGAATACTGCGTGGGTGCCGAAGCCAACAACTTTGACGCCAGCGGCTTTGCCGACTACCTCTCCATCCTGTCCTTCCCGCAGGAGGCGGCAGAAATCTATACCCGACTCTCGTGCAAGTACCCGCAGCGCGCTCGCGCGTTTGACCGCCTGATTGCCGCCGATGCCATTGCGCTTGGTGTACCACTGCTCACCACCAGGGACTTTGCCAAGATGCAGGCCGACGGCTTGCATCTGGAAAACTGGGCGCAGCCAGACGGCGACGAAACGCCATAACCGCCGCACGGATTTGCGCGCCGCCCGCACGCCCGCCCTGCTGCACCTGCCTACACTGGCGTCTTTCCATTCCCCTATTGCACAGGAGCAAAACATGAACGGCAGCACCGTATTTGACTATGAGCTTTTCATCATCGGCGGCGGCTCTGGCGGCGTGCGCGCCGCGCGTAGGGGAGCGGCACGCGGCGCGCGTGTGGCGCTGGCCGAATGCGCGCGTATGGGCGGCACCTGCGTGAATGTGGGCTGTATTCCGAAAAAAATCTACAGCTACGCGGCGCATTACGCCGAAAGTTTTCAGGATGCGCGCGGCTACGGCTGGCGCTTGCCACAAGCGCCTGCGCTGGACTGGGAGGCACTGAAAACCGCACGCGCCAAGGAAATCAGCCGCCTGAATGGCATTTATGAAAATCTGCTGGCAGGCGTCGCGCGCTTTGCCGGACGCGCACGGCTGCTGGACGCACACACCGTAGAAATTGCCGCACCAGACGGCAGCACCACACAGGCACGCGCGCAGCGCATTTTGATTGCCACGGGCGGCACGCCCTTTGTGCCCGATTTTGAGGGGCGCGAACTCGCCATCACATCAAACGATATTTTTGACCTGCCCACATTTCCGCGTCGCCTGCTTGTGGCGGGCGGCGGCTATATCGGCTGTGAAATGGCAAGTATTTTCAACGGACTGGGCGCTCAGGTCACGCTCGCCTATCGCGGCGAGCAGATTCTGCGCGGTTTTGATGATGAAATCCGCGCCCATATTGCCGCGCAACTGCAGGCGCACGGCGTCAGCATCCGCCTGCACAGCGATATTGTTAAAATCATGCAAAAAGAAAATGTCCTGCAGGTGCAGTTGAGTGATGGCGAAACTGTGGAAGCGGATGCCGTGCTCTCCGCCACCGGGCGCCGCCCCAATCTGGACGGCCTGGGGCTGGAACAACTCGGCGTGAAATTGACCAAAGGCGGCGCCATTGAAGTGGATGAACATTTTGAAAGCAGCGTGTCCGGCATTTATGCCATTGGCGATGTGGTTGGACGCAAGGCACTCACCCCGGTGGCGCTGGCAGAAGCCATGACGCTGGTCGATGCACTGTTTGGCGCAGCAGAGGGCAAAACGCCGCGCCACATGGATTATGACAATATCCCGTCCGCCGTGTTTACGCACCCGCCCATTGGCACTGTGGGACTGACAGAAGAACAGGCACGCAAAGGTGGACGCGCCATTCGCGTGTACCGCAGCGAGTTTCGCCCGCTGGTTCACACCATTTCTGGCAGCAGCGAACGCACGCTGATGAAACTCATTGTGGACGATGCGACCGACCGCGTCATTGGTCTGCACATGGCCGGGCCGGACGCTGCCGAAATTACCCAGGGTTTTGCTGTGGCCATGAAAGCCGGCGCCACAAAAGCGCAGTTTGACGCCACCATCGGCATCCACCCCAGCAGCGCCGAAGAATTCGTCACCATGCGCGACGTAGCGCGGCGATAAAAACCCTGTTCAGCAGCAGAAACATTTTGTATACTCCGTGGCCTGCATCGCGCACGCCACGGAGTTTTTTTTAGGGATACGCAGCCTGACCAGATTGAAATCATTGGCGCCTCGGAAAACAATCTGAAAAGCATCACCCTCAATATTCCCAAAGGGCAGCTTGTGGTGTTTGCCGGCACGCCCGAAGCGTTGCTGCGCTGCCCGCACGCAAAGACGGTGCACTGGCTGCGCGCTCTGGCCAACGGTGCCGGGGAGGATGGTTTTATTTTTGGGGTGGAAAAATACATGTCCTCTGGCCGGCAGTCCGCGCATGAGCACGATAGCCCGGGCAGCAAACTGAAAGGTGCTCAACATATAAAAAAACGCCGCCTGCTGGCGGCGTTTTCTTGTCTGCGCGGCGCATTTATTCATACAGCAGCGCCACTGCCCGCGCTTCAATGCAGAGCTTTTGCCCCACGGGGCCGAGGTGTTCGGCGGTTTTGGCTTTCACGTTCACATGGCTTTCGCCCAGTTCCAGCGCCCCGGCGATGCACTCGGCCATTGCGCGCAGGTGTGGCGCCAGGCGCGGCTCCTGGGCAATCACGGTGCTGTCCACATTGCCTACGCGCCAGCCAGCGGCGGCCACGCGCCGCGCGACCTCGGCCAGCATCACGGCGGAGTCCGCACCGCGCCAGCGCGCATCGGTGTCTGGAAACATGCGCCCGATGTCGCCCAGGCCAGCGGCACCAAGAATGGCGTCAATGACAGCGTGCATGAGCACGTCAGCGTCTGAGTGGCCGGCCAGCCCGTGTGTGTGTTTGATGCGCACGCCGCCCAGTATCAGCGGGCGCCCGGGAACGAGGGGGTGTACGTCCCAGCCTTCGCCTACGCGAAAGGCGTAGGTGGCGGGAACGGTCAAGTGTTGGCTCATGGCTGTGCTCCTTGTGGCGCAGCGCGGGCGCGCAGCACTGCGGCGGCCAGCGCGAAGTCTTCGGGATAGGTAAGTTTGAAATTGTGCGCGCTGCCTGGCACGAGCAGCGGCGCGTGCCCTGCCGCCTCCATCGCACTGGCTTCATCGGTGATGCCGGCAAAGCCCGCGGCCTGGTGCGCGCACAGCGCCGCACGCAACGCGCCAATGCGAAACATTTGCGGCGTTTGCGCCAGCCATTTGCCTTCGCGCTCCAAAGTGGCGTGCACGCGCGGTGGCGCCTCTGCGCTCCGCGCTTTTTTGAGCGTGTCGGCCAGCGGCAGCGCCAGCAGCGCGCCACAAGCGTCGGGCAGCGCGGCATCGATGAGCCGTTCAATGAGCGCCGGGGTAATCAGGCAGCGCGCTGCGTCGTGCACCAGCACCCAGTCATTCGGTGCGGCGCCTGCGGCCAGCAGCGCGTGCAAGCCGTTGAAAACGCTCTCGGCACGACTGGCGCCGCCGCAGCGCGCCACTTGGTGCGTGCCCGCAGGCAGACTGGCAGCGTATTCATCGCCAGGCGCGACGACGAGCAGCACGCTGGCGATGCGCGGCACGCGCGCAAAAGCGGCAAGCGTGTGCTGCACTACGTGCGCGCCAGCGAGCATTTGATACTGCTTGGGCACGCCGCCACCCGCGCGCTGCCCGCGCCCGGCGCACGGCAGCAGGGCGTGGCAGCGAGGGAGGGCGGGGTCAGCAGAGCGTTCGGTGGCGTGCATGGTTTTTTGAGAAAAAGAGTGGTCAAAGAGTATCGTGATAGTGCCCGCATGAATAGCGGGCAGTGAATTGTTAAAGAATGGAGTATTGAGATTCTTCAGTCTGCATCCGGCTCTTCCAGCCTGCGGAAATCCACCATCAGCGCATGGCCGCGCCACAGCGGCAGCGGCGCTTCATCGTCGGACAAAAACGATTGCTCGCTGCTGGCCACAACCACGCTAGCAAAGTGCCCGAGGCTGCTGCCCGTCGGGGAGCAACTGGCGACTATTTCTGCCCAATTGGCAGGGCGCGGAGCGCGTTTTGCTGGAAACTTCGCCACCCGCACCACCACCCATTCAGGCCGCCTGGATTCACCGACAAACCAAATGGAAGGGTTGACCGCCGGGTTGCTTTGCCAGGACATCAGCGTAAAACCCTGCTGCTCCAGATAGTCGCGCACAATTTGCACCGCAAAATCCTGCACCTCCCACGGCGTCATTTCAATTTTCTCGTCTGTTATCAGTGCCACGGGGTTGACGGGGTGTCCATTTTCCGGGTTCAGCAGTCCCCAGCCTGGCGCGTCTGCCGCCCACGCGCCTGTGACGGAGTTTTTCTTCATGGGCATGATAAGGGCGTGCCCGCGCGCCATTTCAGCGGCGGCAATAAAGCCGTTTTCATTTCCAGGCCCCTGCACCTTGCCATCCACATCGTCAACG
>ONTY01000189.1:4179-6653 GCA_900320815.1 uncultured Pseudomonadota bacterium | reverse complement strand
AGCAAAATAATTTTAACCCCACCGAGGGTGCGGTACCGCGGCGATCCGGCGTGATTCACGCGTCGCTGCGGTCGGAGGATGAACCATCTTCCGGGCGGACAGCATCCCCACCGCACAGCCGGCTAAATGCGGCTCCTCGAAGATCCGCGTCAAAGAACGCGGAGAACTCACTCAGGAGGATACAGCAGTGATTCAGCAGCAGTCTCTCATGAAGGTTGCCGACAACACGGGCGCCAAGTCCGTCCTGTGCATCAAAGTGCTGGGCGGCTCTAAGCGTCGCTACGCCGGGGTAGGCGACATCATCAAAGTGAGCGTAAAAGAAGCTGCTCCGCGTGGCCGCGTCAAAAAAGGCGAGGTCTATAACGCTGTTGTGGTACGCACAGCCAAAGGTGTGCGCCGCCCCGATGGCTCGCTTATCAAATTTGATGGCAACGCTGCGGTGCTGCTCAACAATAAGCTCGAACCTATTGGCACGCGTATCTTCGGGCCGGTGACGCGCGAGTTGCGTACAGAGCGGTTTATGAAAATTGTGTCTCTGGCGCCGGAAGTCATCTGAGAGAGGAAAGATGCAAAATGAATAAAATCCGTAAAGGTGACGAAATCATTGTGATTGCCGGTCGCGACAAGGGTAAACGGGGCACAGTTACGCAGCGTGTTGATGCTGAGCACGTTATCGTTGAAGGTATTAACTTGATCAAAAAACACGTTAAACCTAATCCTATGCGCGGGGAAACAGGTGGTATTCGCGAAAAAGCCATGCCTATTCACCAATCCAATGTGGCCATCTACAATAAGGCTGCCGGTAAGGCCGACCGCGTCGGCTTCAAAACTCTTGAAGACGGCACTCGCGTGCGCGTATTCCGTTCCAATGGCGAAGAAATCAAGGCCTAAAAATTATGATGGCACGACTGCAACAACATTATCGCGAAACCGTGGCGCCGGAACTGATGAAGAAGTTCGGCTACAAGTCGCCCATGCAGGTTCCGCGTATTACTAAAGTTACACTTAATATGGGCGTGGGCGAAGCTGTGGCTGACCGAAAAGTCATGGACAATGCAGTAGCTGACTTGGCAAAAATTGCTGGGCAAAAACCTGTCGTGACGAAAGCGCGCAAAGCCATTGCTGGTTTTAAAATCCGTGAAGGGCAGCCGATTGGCGCAATGGTTACGCTGCGTGGGGTGCGAATGTATGAATTTCTGGATCGCTTTGTGACTGTGGCATTGCCTCGCGTGCGCGATTTTCGCGGAATTTCTGGACGCTCATTTGATGGACGCGGCAACTACAACGTGGGCGTGAAAGAGCAAATCATTTTTCCGGAAATCGAATATGACAAAGTTGATATGCTGCGAGGTCTGAATATCAGTATTACGACTACTGCGAAAACAGATGAAGAAGCGAAAGCATTGCTCCAGGCGTTCCGCTTTCCGTTCAAGAATTAAGGGGTGAGAGCATGGCGAAAACAGCTTTGATCCAACGCGAGCTTAAACGCGAAAAACTGGTGGCAAAGTTCGCTGCCAAACATAAAGAATTGAAGGCAGTCATTGCCGATGCTAGCCGCAGCGATGACGAACGGGCGCAAGCACGATTGGCTCTGCAAAAATTGCCTCGTAATGCCAACCCAACGCGCCAACGCCGACGCTGTGGCCTGACTGGGCGTCCACGCGGCACATTCCGCCAATTTGGTTTGGGGCGCGCAAAGATTCGCGAATTGGCATTTGAAGGTCAGATTCCTGGCGTTATTAAGGCAAGCTGGTAAGCTCGAGGAGAATAATATGAGCATGAGTGATCCTATCGCCGACTTGCTGACACGTATCCGCAATGCCCAGATGGTAGCGAGGCAAACGGTTTCTGCGCCATCTTCCAAAGTAAAAGTTGCCATTGCACAAGTGCTGAAAGATGAAGGCTATATCGATGGCTTTAAAGTGAAAAATGACAGCGGGCAGCCGGAGTTGGAAATCACGCTAAAATACTATGCGGGGCGTCCAGTTATTGAGCGCATTGAGCGTGTCAGCCGTCCAGGACTGCGCGTCTATAAAAAACGTGACGATATCCCTCAGGTTATGAATGGCTTGGGTGTAGCCATTGTCACAACATCCAAAGGTGTGATGACTGACCGCAAAGCGAGAGCCACTGGTCTTGGCGGTGAGGTACTGTGTTACGTTGCCTGAGGAGAGAACGGAGAAAAATATGTCGCGAATTGCGAAAAAAAATGTGCCCATTCCTTCCGGAGTGGATGTAAAAATTGATGCAGACCAAATCGTCGTCAAAGGCAGTGGTGGCGAATTGAAAATGGTACCGAGTGCACTGGTTAACATTGAGGCCAAGGATGGCGTATTAATGTTTTCCCCCGTGAATGAGTCGCGCGAAGCCAATGCCATGAGTGGTACCATACGCCAAATGGTGAACAATATGGTTCACGGTGTCAGCCAAGGTTTTGAGAAGAAGTTGACACTCACGGGTGTTGGATTCCGTGC
>ONTY01000189.1:0-4172 GCA_900320815.1 uncultured Pseudomonadota bacterium | reverse complement strand
GGTTGATGTTGTGATGCCGGAGGGTATTACTGTTGCCACACCATCACCAACAGAAATCGTTATTAAGGGCGCTGACCGCCAGCGTCTAGGTCAAATCGCTTCTGAAATTCGTGCAGTTCGCCCTCCTGAGCCATACAAGGGCAAAGGCATTCGTTATGCCGACGAGCGCGTAATTATCAAAGAAACCAAGAAGAAATAAGGTTTTTTGTACCATGCTTGACAAAAAAAAGCAGCGTTTGCGCCGAGCACGCCAAACACGTATTCGTATCGCCAATCAAGGTGCAGCCCGGCTGACCGTTAATCGCACCAATATGCACATGTATGCGTGTATCATTTCTGCTGATGGCACACGTATTTTGGCTTCTGCATCAACACTTGAAAAGGAGATGCGATCTGAGCTTGGTGCAGCTGGCAAAGGTGGCAATATCGTCGCTGCGCGTCGTATTGGTCAGCGTATTGCTGAGCGAGCCAAAGCAGTGAATGTAGAAAAAGTCGCATTTGACCGCGCTGGTTTTGCGTATCATGGGCGTGTCAAAGCGTTGGCGGAAGCCGCGCGTGAAGCGGGTCTCCAATTCTGACGGGGTAATCAAATATGGCAAGGTTCCAGGCGAGAACGCAAGGCGACGGTCCAGAAGATGGTTTGCGTGAGAAGATGATTTCGGTCAATCGTGTGACCAAAGTTGTCAAAGGCGGACGGATTCTTGGTTTTGCTGCATTGACCGTAGTTGGTGATGGCGATGGTCGCGTTGGTATGGGCAAAGGCAAAGCAAAAGAAGTGCCTTCTGCTGTGCAAAAAGCGATGGAAGAAGCGCGCCGCAATATGGTGAAAGTTTCACTTAAGGACGGCACACTGCATCATGCTATTACAGGTCATCACGGTGCAGCTACAGTTATGATGCTGCCTGCACCGCGAGGCACAGGCATCATTGCTGGTGGTCCTATGCGTGCTGTATTTGAAGTGCTTGGCATTACGGATATTGTGGCGAAAAGTCATGGCACATCCAACCCCTACAATATGGTTCGTGCCACATTTGATGCCTTGCGCCACTGCACAACACCAGCTGAAGTAGCGGCAAAGCGTGGAAAAACAGTGGAAGAGATTTTTGCCGCCTGAACTAGGAGCAGAATATGACCAATGAGAAAAAAACTGTCAGGGTGCAGTTGGTGCGTAGTCCTATTGGATGCCGTGCCACGCACCGGGCAACGCTGCGTGGGCTGGGTTTGAAAAAACTCAACAGCATCCGCGAGCTTGAGGACACGCCTGCTGTACGCGGCATGATTAATAAAGTAGATTATCTGGTCAAGATTGTTTGAGTGATGGCAGACATCATGGAACTGAATACTATTCATCCAGCAACCGGAGCAAAGCGCCCACACCGTCGTGTGGGACGTGGCATTGGCTCCGGCCTCGGCAAAACAGCAGGCCGCGGTCATAAAGGGCAAAAATCACGTGCTGGTGGCTACCACAAAGTTGGTTTTGAAGGCGGTCAGATGCCGTTGCAAAGGCGTTTGCCAAAACGAGGTTTTAAGTCTGCCACATTGAAATACAATGCTGAGATTACGCTGTCAGACTTGGAACGATTGGATGTTGCTGAGGTAGACATATTGACACTCAAGCAGGCAGGGCTTGTGCGTTCGAATGTGCGTGTCGTTAGAGTTATCCGTACAGGTGAACTGAAACGCGCTGTGAAGCTAGCAGGTATTGGTGTAACAAAGGGCGCCAAGGCTGCGATTGAGGCTGCCGGTGGCTCCTTCGCATGATGTGATACACTAGTTTTTGAGGCAGAGCAGTGGCAATGGGCAGCAACCAAATTGCAAAAACAGGAAAATATGGCGACCTTCGTCGTCGCCTAATTTTTTTGCTGCTGGCGCTTGTGGTATACCGTATTGGTGCGCATATTCCCGTGCCAGGCATCAACCCGGAACAGCTCAAGCAGTTGTTCCAAAGCCAGCAAGGTGGCATCCTTAATCTATTTAACATGTTTTCTGGCGGTGCACTGTCGCGTTTTACTGTGTTTGCGCTGGGAATCATGCCTTACATTTCTGCATCCATTGTGATGCAGTTGATGACATATGTGGTGCCAGCATTTGAGCAGCTGAAAAAGGAGGGTGAGGCAGGGCGTCGGAAGATTACCCAGTACACTCGTTACGGAGCGTTGGCTTTGGCTATGTTCCAGTCTTTGGGAATTGCAGTGGCGCTGGAAGGATCCCAGAATTTGGTTATCAGCCCGGGGTGGGGATTTCGCGTGACTGCGATGGTTAGCCTTGCTGCAGGTTCAATGTTTCTGATGTGGTTGGGTGAACAAATTACTGAACGTGGACTTGGTAATGGTATTTCTATCATAATTTTTGCAGGGATTGCCGCTGGTTTACCGAATGCAATTGGTGGATTGCTTGAACTGGTACGCACGGGTGCGATGACGATTATTGTTTCCTTGTTTATCGTTGCTGTGGTATGTCTGGTCACTTATTTTGTGGTGTTCATTGAGAGGGGACAGCGCAAGATACTTGTGAACTACGCGAAACGCCAGATAGGCAACCGACTGTATGGGGGTACGGCATCACACCTGCCACTTAAGATCAATATGTCCGGCGTCATACCACCGATCTTTGCTTCATCTATTATTTTGCTGCCAGCCACCGTAGTTGGGTGGTTTGGCACAGGTGATTCGGTTGGCTGGTTACGGGACATTGCATCGGCGCTTTCGCCAGGTCAACCCATCTATACCATGCTGTATGCTGCGGCGATTATCTTTTTCTGTTTTTTCTACACGGCGTTGGTATTCAACAGCCGCGAGACGGCTGATAACTTGAAAAAGAGTGGTGCGTTTGTGCCGGGTATTCGCCCAGGTGAGCACACAGCCAAGTACATTGACAAGATTTTGATGCGTCTGACTTTGGTGGGTGCCATCTATATCACGGCAGTATGCTTGTTGCCGGAGTTTCTGATCCTGCGCTATAATGTTCTGTTTTATTTTGGGGGAACGTCTTTACTTATTCTTGTTGTCGTGACGATGGACTTTATGGCGCAAGTGCAAAATTATATGCTGAGTCAGCAGTATGAATCGCTACTGAAGAAAGCCAGCTTCAGGGCGGTGTTACCGGGTTGAGAGAAACTGGTGCCTTATCCAAGTGTGGTAGGGCGCTTGTGACATATCACAGGAGAAAAGCATGAAAGTTTCAGCTTCAGTCAAGAAACTTTGCCGTAATTGTAAAATCATTCGCCGCAAGGGTGTGGTGCGCGTCATTTGCATCGATCCAAGGCATAAGCAACGACAGGGTTAAACAGGTACAAAAGGATACAACAGCTATGGCACGTATCGCCGGCATCAATATCCCGCCGCATCAACACGCCGAAATTGGCCTCACGGCAATCTACGGCATTGGGCGTTCGCGCGCACGCAAAATCTGTGATGCTTGTGGCATCCCTTATGCCAAGAAGGTCAAAGATTTGAGTGATGCCGATCAGGAAAAAATTCGTGAGCAAGTGGGGCAGTTCCTGATTGAGGGTGACTTGCGCCGCGAAAGCACTATGAACATCAAGCGTTTGATGGATATTGGATGCTATCGCGGTTTCCGTCATCGCAGGGGACTTCCTGTTCGCGGTCAGCGCACCAGAACAAATGCCCGCACTCGCAAGGGACCGCGTCGTGCTGCACAGGCGCTGAAGAAGTAATTTGAGGGTTTTTAGCAAATGGCCAAAGCATCTGGTAACGCAGCGCAGCGTGTGCGCAAAAAGATTCGTAAGAATATTGCGGATGGTATTGCGCATGTTCATGCGTCGTTCAACAATACCATCATTACTATTACAGACCGCCAAGGGAACGCGCTTTCGTGGGCGTCTTCTGGTGGACAAGGGTTCAAAGGTTCGCGGAAATCTACGCCCTTTGCGGCGCAGGTTGCTTCTGAGGCGGCTGGGCGTGCGGCGATGGAGCACGGTATCAAAAATCTGGATGTTGAAATTCGTGGCCCCGGTCCAGGACGTGAGTCCTCAGTGCGTGCGCTTGCTGCACTAGGTATTCGTATTGCATCTATTGCAGATGTGACGCCAATTCCCCATAATGGTTGTCGCCCACAAAAACGTCGGCGCGTCTAGTACCTTAGGGTAGCTAATTGTATTTTAAGTCAACGAACTCTGTGACTGCTGAACAAGGAACAGCTATTCCCTTGGT
>ONTY01000150.1 GCA_900320815.1 uncultured Pseudomonadota bacterium | reverse complement strand
CCTAATTGGTAAACTGGTTGTCACTTTGCTTTTTGGAGCACACTATGCTTGCTACGGCACCATCAATTGACACAGGGCAGGCCATTTCTGAGCTGTCCGTGCAGATTTTCCAACTCAGCAGCCAGCTTCTGGCGTGGGGCGACCGCTTCGTCGCCCCCGACGGGTTGACGAGCGCACGCTGGCAGATGCTGGGCGCCATCGCGCTGGCGGGCGCGCCGCAGACGGCGCCGCAGATTGCCGCGCGCATGGGCACCACGCGCCAGGGGGCGCAAAAGCAAATCAAGCTGCTGCTGGCCGACGGTCTGCTGGAGGCGCAGGAGAACGCCGCGCACATGCGCTCGCCGCTCTACAGCCTGACGCCGCAAGGCGCTGCCGTGTACGAGCGCGTGCACGCGCGCTGGCAGGCGCAGGCCGCCGCCTGGGGCGCGGGGCTGGAGGCGGGCGATGTGGCCGCCGCAGCGCGCGTGCTCAAACACTTGTCCCAGGAAATTTCCGCACACGAATCACAGGAATATCAGGAAAAATAAATCATGCCCCGCGAAACCATCAAACGCATTCACGGCGCCGCCGCGTTTATCGCCCTGATGTGCATCGTCACATTCTGGATTTCAACCGCCATCAGTGAACTGTTTTTCTCGCACAGCGCCGTGGCCACGGTGAAACTGGCAATTCTCTATGCCTTTGCACTGCTCGTGCCCGCGATTATGGCCACGGGCGCCACAGGCATGAAACTGGGTGGCAAAAGCAGTTATCCGCCCATTGCTGCCAAGCGGCGGCGCATGCCGTTTATTGCCGCCAATGGCCTGCTCATCCTCATTCCCTGCGCCTTCTTTTTGAGCAACCGCGCCAGTGCCGGTATATTTGACAGCACGTTTTACGCGGTGCAGGCGCTGGAACTGCTGGCGGGCGCCGTGAATATCACGCTCATGGCCTTGAGCATTCGTGACGGGATGAAACTCAAACGCAAAAAACATGGATAAACACAGGCATATTGCTTTACTCGGCGACGGCAACAGCGTGCACCTGCAGCGCTGGGCGCGCGAAATGGCGGCGCGCGGCTGGCGGCTTTCCATCGTCACGGCGCGTCCGGCGGCGGCTGGTGACTTGGCCGATGGCGTGGCGCAGCACGTGTTGCCGCCCGTGCGCCGCAGCAGCGACTGGCTCTGGCGCGCGGGCGCGGCGCGGCGCGCGCTGGCGGCTTTGCAGCCGGATTTGGTGCACGCGCACTACATCACCTCCTACGGCTGGCTGGGCGCGCGCAGCGGGCGGCAGCCGCTGATGTTGACGGCGTGGGGCAGCGATTTGCTGCTGACGCCGCGCATGAGCCGCGCCAAAAAGTGGCTTACGGCGTGGAGCCTGCGGCGCGCACAGCTTGTCACGGGCGACTCGCCTGACCTGCTGGACGCCGCGCGCGCCCTTGCGCCGCGCGTGCCCGTGCAGATCATCCACTGGGGCGTGGACAGGCAGCGTTTTGCTCCCGCGCCGTGGGCGGAAAAGCCGGGGTTTGAGGCGGTGAGCTTGCGCTCGTGGGAGCCGCTGTACCGCATTGACTGCGTGTTGCGCGCCTTTGCCCAGGTGTGCCAGCGCGTGCCGCACGCGCGGTTGCACCTGCTGGGCGGCGGCGCGCAGGAAGCGGCGCTGCGCGCGCTGGCGCAGCAACTTGCGCTGCCCGAGGGGGCGCTCGCGTGGCACGGACGGCTGGACGATGCGGGCATGGCGGCGGTGCTGGCGCGCTGCAAGCTCTCCATCAGCGTGCCCGAAAGCGACGCCACCTCCGTTTCCGTGCTGGAAAGCATGGCGTGCGGTCTGGCCGTGATTGCCAGCGACTTGCCCGCCAACCGGCACTGGCTGCCCGCCGCCGCCATCGTGCCCGTGGGCGACGCGCAGGCACTGGCCGCGCGCTGGATTGCCTTGGCAGAGGGCGACGCCGCCGCCGCGCAGGAAGGCGCGCACAACGCCGCACGCATCGCGCGCGAAGGCGGGCGCCGCGCGCAGATGGACGCCGCCAGCGCCGCCTATGAACGGCTGCTGCACGCGGTAGGAAAACGATGAAATGCCAGGGTATATGTTGGTAGCCAGCTTGATAAGACGGCAATGACGGATATTTATGTGCAGTATACAATGTGGACAACACACGTTCAAGGTGTGCGACCACATGGTAAACACGTGGGTATCGTGTTGTTACCGGCTTATTAAGCCGGTAATGCCGCGTAAGGTGTGATGGTATAGGATTATTTCTATCCTTCCAGTAGTATCAGCGGGCATTGGCAGGCAGCGCCCAACGCAGTTCTGGAATATGAGGAGGGTGATGGGGGGGGGCGTCCGCGCAGCGCAGGTTTTGCGGCAGATCCTTTACGCCGGCGCGCTCCCATACTCAGCGTCATGCACACACCATCAGCTTTGCCCTCTGCGCCCGCCTTGCCACCTCTGCCCGCCAGCGCCTTGCCGCGCTGGTATGAGTGCCGCATCCCCCCACCCGTCATTGACGCCGCCGCTGCCGCCCTCATGCTCTGGGCTGTGCGCGCCGTGCCCGCTGCGCAACTCTGGTCAGCGGGTGGCAACGCACTCATCTGGGGCGCCGCGCTGCTGCTGGCCGCCGCCGGCAGCGCCATCGCGCTGGCCGGGCTGCACAGCTTTTGGCAGGCGCGCACCACGCCCAACCCCTTCACCCCCGCGCGCAGCCGCCAGCTTGCCACGCACGGCATCTACCGCCGCACGCGCAACCCCATGTACGCCGGCATGTGGCTCATCCTCGCCGGCTGGGGCGTGTGGCTGGGCAACGCCGCTGCCCTGCTGCCGCTGGCCGCCGCGCCGCTGGCACTCAATTTTTTTCAAATTGCCGCCGAAGAACGCATCCTGCGTGCCCGCTTTGGCCGTGAATATGAACATTGGTGCGCGCGCACGCCGAGGTGGTTTGTGAACGTCGGAAAGAAAACAGCATGAGTAAAACACTTTCCCCCTGGTTCGCACTGCTGGTGCCCCTCGGCACACTTGTATTTGGCGCCCCCTACTTTTTGACGAACGCGCCGACCTGCGTCCCGGCGACAGCGGCAAAACCTTGTACCGCACCGCTGCCCTGCTTTCTGCTCTGGCGGCTGCCACCATATTTGTTGCACATCTTTTTGAATATTGGCACCACCCGCTGCAAGGACTGGCCACCATCATGGGCGCCATGCGCTTCCCATATGAGTTTCCTGCCATAACCGCTTTCATGTTATGGTGGAGCTGGTTTTGAGCCTGGTTTCAGCCGCTTTTCTTCTCATCGCCTGCGATGCCACCAGCCCCCTGCCAGGCTGAACAATATGGCACTGTTCGTATTGTTTAATTTCTTCCTTGCCCACAGCCCCTCTGGCGTGGGCGCCAGAAGCGGCAGCGGCGACGCCACATTCCCTAAAAAACAACACTTTGGCGCTGGGAAATGCTGCACCGCAGCCACGCTGCACCGAGTGCACCGTACTATGTCGCGTTTTTTTGCAGCATTCCAACCCTTAGCCTCCCTTCCAGCCATGCTACAGCACGCCTCTCATGTGAATGTTGACCGTACCCGCCGCGCTGCCTTGGCGGCGATGCTTGCGTTGCCCGCCACTGCGCTGGCGCGCCCGCGCAAAAAGCGCGCAGCTGTAGCGCCGGTACGCCCGCTGCGCGCGGGGCAGGCGTTCTGGTTGCCGGAGCTTTCCCCCAAGGGGCCGGCAGTGGCGATGGTGAACCTGCACACACAGCACGTGCAGATTTACCGCAACGCGATTGCCATTGCGTACTCCTCCATTAGTTCGGGGCGCCCCGGGCATGCCACACCCACGGGGCTGTTTACGGTGCTGGAAAAGCGCCGCCATCACCGCTCCAACATCTACAACAACGCGCCTATGCCCTGGATGGTGCGGCTGACGTGGGACGGCGTCGCTTTCCATGGCGGTGCGCTGCCTGGCTACCCCGCTTCACACGGCTGTATCCGGCTGCCCATGCACTTTGCGCCGCGTCTGTTTAGTGCGCTCTCCTACGGCGACGCGGTGCTGGTGGTGCGCCAGGGCGTGGAAGCAGGCGTTGGGCCGCTGACAGCACTGGCGCCGATTGACCCGTATGGCCGCCCAACGGTGAGCGCGGAAGTGATGAATGCAAACGAATGGTGGGCAGTCGATGCCTTTGAGCCACTCGTGCCCCCCGCGCCGCCAGCGCCCGTGGCGGCGCCCGCTTCCAGCGCCTCTGCTGCCGCCATTGCCGCTGTGGAAGATGGGGGGGAAGAGGCGGCTCCGCCGGCGCCTCCTCCTCCCCCGCCGCCACTGGCACTGCTGGCATGCCTGCCGCAGCAGCGGCTGTTTGTGCTGCGCGCCGGGCGTGTGATTGGCAGCAGCGCGCTGCATTCTTCGGCGTCGTTGGCCGCGCACAGCGCCCTGAAAGGGAAAAAAGTGCTCACGTGGAGCGGCGAGCAATGGCGAACGATGAATGGCAGAGGCGATGTGGATGCCGCCGTCTGGCGCTGGATGCTGCCAGAGGGCAGCTTCTCCGAGCGGTTGCGCCCGCTGCTGGAAGCAGGCAACACGCTGGTGCTCAGCGATTTACCCGCCGTGGACAAAGTGCACGCTGTGGCGTGGGAAATGGGCAACACCGATTGGCAGCAAGCTGAAAATACCTAGCCAACAGACTTTGAAATGCACGCATGATATGCGGGAAAGCATTGGCATACACCTACTTTTCGCGTTAATTGTTGTAGGGGAGAGGTCAACTCTCCCCTTTCTGTTTGCGCCGACACGGCGCTGCCGCCTCTCACCCTTGAGAGGAAAGGGAGTGCGCGCGAGATACCCAGGGCACGCATGACTTTGTTCACCGGAAACTTTTGCGTGTTGCACTGGGCGCAAGGCAGGCGCAGGCTTTTGTTTTACTGCCGCGCCAGTCGTCGCACGGCACAATACGCGCCTTTTCACGCAGACTTTGCATACACGGCGCCAAGCCGCTTTGCCAATTTTCTGTTTTCCCTTTTCTTGTTTTCGCCATGCTGCGCCGTTTTGAAAACCGCATTGACCCCTATCCTGCCGCCGAGCCGCAACTGCCGCCCAGCGGTTTTTTTTGCATTTGTCTGGCACTGCACGCAAGGCATGCGCTGCGCCATCGGCTGGATGGCGGCGGTCTCGACGCTGCGTTCGGTGTTTGAGGCGCTGCTGTTCGCCATGCTCGGGCTGGTGGTGGACTGGCTGGCGCAAAGCGGGCCGGGGCAGCCGGGCGTGCTGCTCGCTTCCATCGTGCTGGTGGCGGTGCACACCATATTGCGCCATCAGGTGCTGGCCATCAATTTCCCCATGCGGCTGCGCTGGAACTTTCACCGCCTCATGCTCGGGCAAAGCCTGGCGTTTTATGCCGATGAGTTTGCCGGGCGCATCACCACCAAAATCATGCAGACGGCGCTGGCGGTGCGCGAGTTTGTGTTCACTGCGGGCGACGTGGTGATTGGCACCGGCATTTATATTGTCACCATTTTGGTGTTTACAGCGGGGTTGAGTCCGTGGCTGATGGCGCCATTTGCCGTGTGGGTGGTTTTGTACGGCATAAGCTGCTGGTATTTTGTGCCCCGCTTGGGGCGCGTGGGCAAGGAGCAGGCAGACGCGCGCAGCGTGATGACTGGGCGCGTGAATGACGCCTATACCAATATCACCACCGTCAAACTGTTTGCTCACGGCAAGAGGGAAGCGGTGTATGCCCGTGAGGCGATGGACGAGTTCAAGGTCACGGGCGATGCACAGATGCGCTTGGTGAGCATGTTTGAAATTGTCAACAACACGCTTGTTGTAGTGCTGATTATTTCGTCCTGCACCACTGCGCTGCTGCAGTGGAACAGCGGGCTGGTCGGCTCGGGCGCGGTGGCTGCCGTGATTGCACTGGCGCTGCGGCTCTCAG
>ONTY01000051.1 GCA_900320815.1 uncultured Pseudomonadota bacterium | reverse complement strand
AAAGCGGGGCAAACGATGCGCGCGAGCGCTCAAAAAAACGCCGAGCAAGCCGTCACTGGCTGCCTGTGGCAGCCAGTGATGGGGTTATGCAGACTTTCCTTAAATATTTCGTCTAATTCATAGGGGTATACTGCTATTTGCCAGCAAGATATAAGGGCAAGTAATCATTAGTATATGGAGTATTTGATGCCAACACTATTGTCTGAAGGCTTGGCTTTGCTGCGGCATCCGGGCAGCGTGCATTTGCCAGTGCAGGCGCTGCGCTGCACGTTGGCGCGGGAAGCTGACGGCTGGCGGCTGTGCTATGCGCTGCGTGGTGAAGTGGGGCGGCTGGCGCTGCCGGCGGTGAGTGGCGTGCCGCAGCAGCGTCATGGCCTGTGGCGGCATACGTGTTTTGAAGCGTTTGTGGCGCGCGCTGATGCGGCGGAGAACTCTGGATATTGGGAGTTTAATTTTTCGCCGTCGGGTGATTGGGCGGCGTATGCTTTTGAGCGCGAGCGGGTGCGCAGTGCAGCGCCGTTGGTTTTGTGGCAGCCGCCGCGTATTGAATGTATGCGAGCGGCGGATGAGCTTTTGATTAATGTGTGGCTGGCAGATTGGTCGGGTATGACGCCGGGGCGCTGGCAGTGGGGTTTGAGTGCTGTGGTTGAAGATAATGAAGGCGGTTTGGCTTATTGGGCGTTGCACCACGCAAAGGCGCAGCCTGATTTTCACGACCGCGCGGGCTGGCGTGCGGTGATGGAGTGGTGAGGATTTTTGAGAAATGCAGATTGGTTTGGAACGCTTGATTGAGGATGCGGCGTTGCGTGCGCCGCTGGCCGGGCGGCGTGTGGCGCTGCTGGCGCATCCGGCGTCGGTGACGAACGAGATGCAGCACGCGCTGGACGCGCTGGCGGCGCTGCCGCAGGTGCGCCTCGTGGCGGCGTTTGGCCCGCAGCACGGCCTGCGCGGCGATAAACAGGACAATATGGTGGAGACGGCGGACGAGGTGGATGCTCGTCTGAACATTCCAGTATTCAGTTTGTATGGGCAGGTGCGGCGCCCGACGCCTGAAATGTTGAATGCGTTTGATGTGCTGCTGGTGGATTTGCAGGATTTGGGTTGCCGCATTTATACGTTTATTACGACGCTGCGCTACGTGCTGGAAGATTGCGCGCGTGCAGGTAAGGCGGTGTGGGTGCTGGATCGCCCGAATCCGGCGGGGCGCCCAGTAGAGGGTTTTCTGTTGCGCGCGGGCTGGGAGAGTTTTGTGGGCGCGGGGCCGCTGCCGATGCGCCACGGGCTGACGATGGGCGAGCTTGGGGCGTGGTTTATCGCGCGGCTGGGTTTGGATTTGGAATATCGGGTGATTGAAATGCGCGGCTGGCAGCCGCAGGCGGCGCCGGGTTATGGCTGGCCAATGGCAGCCCATGACTGGCGCGCATGGGTAAACCCAAGTCCCAATGCGCCTACTTTAAATATGGCGCGTGCGTATGCGGGCACGGTGATGCTGGAGGGGACGACTTTGAGCGAAGGGCGCGGCACGACGCGCGCGCTGGAGCTTTTCGGCGCGCCCGATATTGACGCGCACCGCCTGCTGGCGGATATGCGCGCGCTGGCGCCCGAATGGTTGCGCGGCTGCCTGCTGCGCGAGTGCTGGTTTGAGCCGACGTTTCACAAGCACGCGGGGCGGCTTTGCGCGGGCGTGCAGATTCACGCCGAGGGCACGCACTACGCGCACGAGGCGTTTCGCCCGTGGCGGCTCGTGGCGCTGGCGTTCAAGGCGCTGCGCCGCCAGCAGCCGCAGTACCCACTCTGGCGCGACTTTCCGTATGAATATCGACGACCTTGGTCATCTGGATGACACGGCGGCTACGTGTGCCGACCTGGACGCTGCGGCGCGCGCGGATGAGGCAGTATGGGAGGCGGAACGGCGGGCATTTATGCGCTATTGAACGGCGAGGTGTGGGGAGGAGGGCATGGGAGTTGCGGTGGTGGGTGCTGAAGGTGCGGCGTTTGGGGTACAGACGCCGTATTTTTTTAGGCCGGATATGGTGAGTGCCGCAACGCCGAGTGACACAGATTGCGCTGGCGCTACACCGCTATCAAAAAATATGTTGTTGGCTCAAAACGCTGTTGATAAGTCCATATGAAAAGTTGCCAATTCTCTGGCAATGGCTGCGTCTGCACACAGGCAGGAAATAAGGGCGTCTGGTACAGTGGCGGAAAGTGCAATTCGGTGGTGGAAGGTGGTGTTTTCTGCCTTGGATTGCCTCGAACTTCTGCGGTGTATTCAAGTGTTCCAGGGGTCTTCCTCCATGCGGCTGGATGCCAAGGGGCGGTTTTCCGTGCCCACGCGGCATCGTGAGGCGCTCATGAAGATGGCCGGTGGGCAGTTGACTCTGACTCAGCATCCTGACGGCTGCCTGTTGGTATTTCCCCGTAACGAATGGGAGGTGTTCCGCGGACAGGTTGCCGCTTTGCCGATGTCGGCGCAGTGGTGGAAACGCATTTTTTTAGGCAATGCACAGGATGTTGAGATGGATGGCACAGGGCGCGTGCTTGTGGCACCGGAACTGCGGGATGCCGCCCAGTTGGGGCGCGATGCGCTGCTGCTGGGCATGGGCAGCCACTTTGAGTTGTGGGACAAGGCGACATACAAGGAAAAAGAGGCGAGCGCAATGAAGGAAGAAATGCCAGAAGTGCTCAAGAACTTTTCTTTTTGATTGGGATGCGGGAAACAGGTGAGCACATGCACACACACCACGGTTCTGTTGCACGAAGCGGTCGATGCGCTGCTCTGGGACGCGCACGGCTGCTACGTGGACGCCACGTTTGGGCGTGGCGGGCATACACGCGCATTGCTGGCACGGCTGGCGCCGGATGCGCGTGTGCTGGCATTCGACAAAGACCCACAGGCTCTGGAGGCAGCGGCGAGCATTGCCGATGCCCGTTTTACTGCACGCCACAGCAGCTTTACGGCGCTGGGCGAGTTGCCCAGCGCCAGCGTGGCGGGGGTGTTGTTGGATTTGGGTGTGAGTTCGCCGCAAATCGACAACCCCGCAAGGGGTTTTTCGTTCCGCAGCGACGGTCCGCTGGATATGCGCATGGACACCACGCGCGGGCTAACAGCGGGGCAATGGCTGGCAGAGGCCAGTGAACGAGAAATAGCAGAGGTGATACGCAACTATGGTGAAGAACGGTTTGCTGGCGCCATTGCAGCGGCGCTTGTCGCGCGTCGGCGGCAGACAGGTGTTGTGGAGGGCACCGCTGAGTTGGCACGAATCGTGGCCGGTGCAGTCAAGACCCGAGAGCCGGGCCAGAACCCTGCAACGCGCACGTTCCAGGCCATCAGGATTTACATCAACGCCGAGCTTGATGAGCTTGGGCAGGCGCTGAAAGCTGGCTTGCGCGTATTGAAGCCCGGGGGACGGCTTGTGGTGATTAGTTTCCACTCTCTAGAAGACCGCATCGTCAAGCGGTTTATCGCGCGCCATGCAACGGCGCCAGTGGATCGGCGTGCGCCTTTTGCGCCGCCGCCGCCGGTGCTGCTGCGGCAGCTTGCGCGCGTGCGTCCCAGTGCGGAGGAAGTGGCGGCGAATGCGCGCGCGCGCAGCGCCATCATGCGCGTGGCCGAGCGCACGCAGGAGGCGCTGGCATGAGCGCCAAGCTCTCCCTAGTGCTGTTGGCAGCGCTGATGACATCGGCGCTGTATTTGGTGCACGTGCAGTACGAGTCGCGCCGCCTGTTTGCCGAGATTGACCGTGCTGGCGCCGAAGCGCGGCGGCTGGAATCTGAGCGCGTGCGGCTGGAGGTGGAAAAGCGCGACGCTGCCACGTCACTGCGTGTGGAGACGCTGGCGCGCCAGAAGCTGTCCATGCGCTCCATCACGCCAGCGATTACGGAATATGTGACGAGCAAGGAGGGAGCACGATGATGGGAATCCGCTATGGCAGCCGCGCGCTGCTGGCCATGCGCACACCGGTGTGGCGTAGCAAGTTCATCGTGGCGCTGTTGGCGCTGGCGTTTGCCGGGCTGATTGGGCGTGCAGCGTACGTACAGGTATTTGACAACGAGTTTTTCCAGAAACAGGGCACAGCACGCTTTACGCGCACGCTGGAATTACCGGCTGGCCGTGGACGCATCCTGGATCGCAATGGTTTGTTGCTGGCATCGAGCGTGGAGGCGTTCGATATCTGGGCTGATCCCGAAGATGTGGAGCGTGACTCGGAGAAACTGGTCGAGTTGGCACGGTTGCTGGAGATGAAAGAAGCTGAACTGCGCGCCAAGCTCGCCGATGAAAGCAAAAACTTTGTTTGGCTGCGCCGCCAAGTCGATGTGCCGGTGGCGCGCGAGATTGCTGCGCTGGACATCGCGGGCGTGCATCAGGACAAAAGCTACAAGCGCCGCTATCCGGAAGGCGAGGCACTGGCACACGTGGTGGGCTTTACCGGCATAGGGGACAAAGGGCAGGAAAAAGGGCTGGAGGGCGTGGAGTTGGCGTTTGAAAAACAGCTCGCAGGCCGCCCTGGTTCGCGCCGCGTCATCAAAGACCGGCTTGGGCGCGTGGTGGAATCCGTGGGGGACGCCGTCCTGCCGGTTGATGGCAAAGACGTGCAGCTTTCCATTGACAGCAAGGTGCAGTTTTTTGCCTACCAACGGTTGCGCGAAGCGGTGCGGGCGCACAAGGCGCGTGCGGGCAGCGTGGTGGTGTTGGACGCGCACAGCGGCGAGGTGCTGGCGCTGGCCAATTACCCCAGCTATTCGCCTGATGACCGCAGCCGGCTCAAAGGTGCACAGCTGCGCAACACCGCGCTCACGGATGAGTTTGAACCCGGCTCAACGATGAAGCCCATTACCGTGGCAATGGCGCTGGAGGCAAAAAAAGTCACGCCGCGCACCGTCATCAACACGGCACCTGGCTTCATCCAGATTGACCGTTTCACGGTGCGCGATACGCACAATTACGGCGCGCTCACCGTGGAGGGGGTTATCCAGAAGTCCAGCAACGTTGGCTCGCTCAAAATTGCGCGGATGCTCACACCAAAACAAATGTGGGAAACCTATGACGCGCTGGGCTATGGCAAGCGACCCAAGTTGAGTTTCCCTGGCGCAGCCACTGGACGTGTGCGCCCCTGGAAAAGCTGGCGACCGGTGGAGCAGGCGACGATGTCATACGGCTACGGCTTATCGGCATCGCTCTTCCAAATTGCGCATTCCTATACGGCGTTCTCGAACGATGGGCGTGTGATTGACGCATCGTTGCTGAAAGTGCCCGATGGCCAGCAGGCGCGGGGTGTGCAGGTGTTTTCGCCAGAAAACGCGCGCGCCGTACGACGTATGTTGAAGCTGGCTGTGGGGCAGGGCGGCACAGGCCAGCGCGCACAAACCGAGGGCTATTCCGTGGGCGGCAAGTCCGGCACTGCGCGTAAACAAGTGGGCAAGGGCTACAGCACCAGCCGCTACCGCGCCTGGTTTACCGGTATTGCCCCTATCGAGCACCCACGCGTGGTGGTGGCCGTGATGATTGATGAGCCAAGCGCGGGCACGTACTACGGTGGCGCTGTGGCGGCACCCGTGTTTAGCCAGGTGGTGCAACACACGCTGCGCACACTTGGCGTGCCGCCAGACCTGGCCGTCAAAAATGAAATCGTGGCGGCAGCAGCAGGAGCGCAGCAATGAACCTATGTAAGACTGTGCTGCACACGCCCGACGAAGCTGTGCAGTGGTTGTGCGCACGCGGTGTGCGGCAGCTTTGTGCCGACAGCCGCAGCGTTGGTGCGGGCGACGGTTTTTTTGCCTGGCCCGGTGAGTGGTGTGATGGGCGCAGCTTTTTGGCGCAGGCGCTCACACAGGGCGCCGCTGGCTGTTTGATGGAACTGGACGGTGCGCCAGATGACTTGCCAGAGGCCAGCCACCCGGCTGTGGCTGGTTACGCGCGCTTGCACGTAGCCGCAGGGGAGATTGCCAGCGCGTTTTATGGCCATCCTTCGCAGCGACTGAATATGGTGGCGTTCACGGGCACCAACGGCAAAACGTCCAGCGCCTGGTGGCTGGCACATGCCTTATCGGGACATCAGCGCATCCGCCTCATAGACCGTGCGGCTGCAGCGGCAGTTGCGCGCGTGGGTGGATGCCGGAGTGCATTCGTGCGCGATAGAGGCATCGTCTATTGGACTGGAAGAGCGGCGGCTGGAAGGCTGCGCCATTCGCGTGGCGGTGTTCACCAATTTCACGCAAGACCACTTGGACTGGCATGGCGATATGGACAGCTACTGGCGCGCCAAGCTGCGCCTGTTTGATTGGCCTGCGCTGCAAGCGGCCGTCATTAACGTGGACGATGCGCGTGGCGCAGAGCTTGCGGAGCATTGCCGTCGGCGCGGGCTGGATGTATGGACGCTTTCGCGCGCTGGCGCCCCGGCACGTCTGTCTGCCAGTGCCATTGAACACAGCAGCGCAGGGCTGCGTTGGGCAGTGCGCGAGGAAGGCATGGTGCAGGCGCTGCCATTTGGTGGCAGCGCCAATGTGCTGGCAGGTGAGTTCAACGTCAGCAACTTGCTGGGCGTATTGGGTGCTTTGCGTGCACTGGGCGTGTCGCTGGAGGATGCTTTGCACGCCTGCGCCCATTTGCCCGCTGTGCCCGGACGCCTGCAGCGCGTGGAGGTGGAGGGAGCGCCGCTTGCCGTGGTGGACTACGCGCACACGCCAGACGCGCTGGAAAAAGTGCTGCACGCACTGCGTCCGCTGACCAAAGCGCGCGGTGGGCGGCTGCATGTGGTGTTTGGCTGCGGCGGCAATCGCGACCGCACCAAGCGCCCGCTCATGGGCGCCGCCGCAGTGGCCGCAGCCGATGAAGTCATGCTCACCAGTGACAACCCGCGCATGGAAGAGCCGGGCACCATCATTGAGGACGTGCTGCGAGGGCTGGGCGCGCAGACGCGCGTGTGCGTGGAGCCGGATCGCGGGCGCGCTATTGCGTATGCGCTCAGCGAAGCTGCTGCTGCGGACATAGTGCTCATCGCAGGCAAGGGGCATGAGGACTATCAGGACGTGCGCGGGCGGCGCCTGCCGTTTTCTGATGCACAAATGGCGCGCAACGTTTTGCAGGCGCGTGCGGGCATGAACCTACCCCTTGGCGAAGTGGCCGCCATGCTGCCGGGGACGGCGCTGACGGGCGACGGGGCGCGCATTTGCCAGCGTGTGAGTACGGACTCGCGCACGCTGCAAGAGGGCGATTTATTCGTGGCTTTGAAGGGCGAGAGTTTTGATGCCGCCGATTTCTTGCCGCAAGTGGCGCAGCAGGGCGCAGCAGCGGCGCTGTGCAGCCGGCAGGCGGCAGCGCAGCTTGCTGCCAGTGGTTTGCCCGGCGTGCTGACAGACGACACGCAACAGACACTGGGCGAATTGGCGCGCGGCTGGCGCCAGCGTTTCAAGCTGCCGCTCATCGCCGTGACGGGCAGCAATGGCAAAACCACCGTCACGCAAATGCTGGCTGCCATAGGTCGCGCCTGGCTGGGCGACGCCGCACTGGCCACGCGCGGCAACCTCAACAACAGCATCGGCGCGGCACTCACATTGCTGCGCTTGCGTCCGGCGCACCGCCTGGCGGTGGTGGAACTGGGTATGAACCACCCGGGCGAGATGGAGCAGCTGGCACGCATGGCGGCACCCACAGTGGCGCTGGTGAACAACGCGCAGCGCGAGCACCAGGAGTTCATGGGCAGCGTGCAGGCTGCGGCGGAAGAAAACGGCGCGGTGCTGGCCGCGCTACCTGCTGATGGCGTGGCGGTGTTTCCAGCAGGAGATGACTATCAAGGCACATGGCAGCGCCTCGCAAACGCGGGCACTGTGCTCATGTTTGGTGAGCAATCAGCCGGTGCGCAAGTTTTTGCGCGCAGCGCCCGCTGGCAAGGTGGCGCCTGGGAGATGGAGGTGCAGCTGCCTGGTGGCGTGGCGCGCTTTGCGCTGCACGCGCCAGGCCATCACAACGCACTCAACGCACTGGCTGCGTGCGCCTGCGCGAGTGCGGCGGGCGTGCCGCAGCAGGCGATAGAGCAGGGTTTACAGGACTTCCGCCCGCTGCCCGGGCGTGGGCGCACGCTGGCGCTGAAATGCGGCGGGCGCGCCATCACACTCATTGACGACAGCTACAACGCTAACCCGGACTCGGTGCGCGCGCTCATCGATGTGCTGGCTGAGCTGCCTGGAGCGCGCTGCCTGGCGTTGGGCGACATGGGTGAAGTTGGCGCGCAGGGCGAAGCCTTTCACCGCGAGGTGGGTGCGTATGCGCGCGAGCGCGGCGTGCAGCACTTCCTTACGCTGGGCGCACTGGCGCAGAGCGCGGCAGACGCCTTTGGCGCGGGCGCGCAGCACTGTGCCGATATGCCTGCGCTCATTGCTGCGGCGCGCGGCGCGCTGGAGGGCGTAGATGTGCTGGCAGCCAAAGGCTCGCGCTTTATGCACATGGAGCGCCTGGTGCAGGCGCTGCAACAAGGGGGGGGCGCAGCATGTTGACCGCGCTCGCCGCCTGGCTGCAGACGCTTTCTCCCTCGCTGGGGTTTTTCCGCGTTTTCCAATACCTGACGCTGCGTGCGGTGCTGGCAGCGGTGACGGCGCTGCTCATTGGGCTGGCGTTTGGGCCGTGGCTGATTCGCCGCTTGACGGAATTGAAAATTGGCCAACCGGTGCGCGAATACGGCGTGCAGGCGCACCTGTCAAAAAGCGGCACGCCAACGATGGGCGGCGCACTGGTGCTGTTGGCCATCACCATTTCCACGCTGCTGTGGGCGGATTGGGCCAACCGCTTCATTTGGGTGGTGCTGGCAGTGACGCTGGCGCTGGGCGCTGTGGGCTGGGTGGATGACTGGCGTAAGGTGGCGCTGCACGACCCGGAGGGCATGCGCTCGCGTGAGAAGTTTTTCTGGCAATCGCTCATCGGGCTGGCAGCGTCGCTGTACTTGCTGTTTGCCATCTCTGGGAGCAGTGGCGCGCAGGCATGGGGGTTGTTTATCGATTGGATGCGCTCCGGCTTTTCTATTACGCTGCCGCACGCGGCAGGTTTATGGCTGCCGTTTTTCAAGGAAGTGGCGTATCCGCTGGGTGTGCTCGGTTTTATGATTTTGAGCTATCTGGTGATAGTGGGGGCGAGCAACGCTGTCAATTTTACCGATGGGCTGGACGGGCTGGCGATTATGCCGGTGGTGATGGTTGGCACGGCACTGGGTATTTTTTCCTATGTCAGCGGCAGCGCGGTGTTTGCAAAATATCTGCTGATTCCCCATATTGCCGGGGCGGGCGAATTGCTGATTTTTTGCGCCGCGATGGCGGGCGCTGGGCTGGCATTTTTGTGGTTCAACGCGCACCCGGCGCAGGTGTTCATGGGTGATGTGGGGGCGCTGGCGTTGGGCGGCGCGCTGGGCGTGGTAGCCATTGTGGTGCGCCAGGAGCTGGTGCTGGCTGTGATGGGTGGCATTTTTGTGGCAGAAGCTCTGTCTGTCATTGTGCAGGTGGGCTATTTCAAATATACGCGCCGCCGCTATGGCGAGGGGCGACGCATTTTGCGCATGGCGCCGCTGCACCATCATTTTGAAAAAGGCGGCTGGTCGGAAACGCAAACCGTGGTGCGTTTCTGGATTGTCACCATGCTGTTGTGTTTGCTGGGTCTGTCCACATTGAAACTGCGGTGAGGAGAAAATGGTGCAGACAAGCATTTTGGTTCTTTTGGGTGCACCCACGGTGTGCGGGCGGATTGGCGCTGTGCACCAGGCAGGTGCCACGCTTTCCGTATTTCATGGGTATAGTGCTTCATACCCGCGTATAAAGCGGGCAGGTGAAGATGATGCTGCTGGGTATATGGATGGCGGTGCTTGCTTGACAGCAGACACTGTGGTGACAAAGGGGGGGCAATGAACGTTTCCGATTTGTGGGATCGGCACAGCGCCCCCCAAATGCCGCCGCCGGTGCGCCTGGGCGGCACGCAATACGCCGCGCACCTGGGCAGCGCACCAATGCCGGCGCCGGACTTTGACCGCTCGCTCATCTGGGTGTGTCTGGCGCTGCTGTGCTGGGGGCTGGTGATGGTGTATTCGGCCACTATTGCGCTGCCAGATAACCCGCGCTTTGCCAATCTCTCGCACAACTACTACGCGCTGCGGCACGGTATGTGGATTGTGTTGTCGCTGCTGGTGGCGCTGATGGCGTTCCAGGTGCCGATGAGCTGGTGGGAACGCAACGCCCCCTGGCTGTTCATCGGTGCCACACTGCTGCTGGTGGTGGTGCTGCTGGTGGGTGTGCGCATCAATGGTGCGCGCCGCTGGATTGCGCTCGGACCGCTGCGCTTTCAGCCCTCGGAGCTGGCGAAATTGGCGGTGCTGCTCTACGTGTCCCGCTACATGGTGCAGCGGCTGGATGCCAGCTTTGTGCGCACTGTGGGGCCGCTGCTGATGCTGGTGGGCGTGATGGGGGCGCTGATGCTGGGGCAGCCAGATATGGGTGCCTTCATCGTGATTACGGTGATTGCAATGGGCATCCTGTTTTTGGGCGGGGTAAACGCACGCATCTTTTTTACGCTGGCGGCGGTGCTGGCGGCGGTGCTGGCGCTGATGATTTGGGCCTCGCCCTGGCGGCGCGATCGCATCTTTGCCTACCTTGACCCGTGGGGCAAGGAATACGCGCTGGGCAAGGGCTACCAGCTCACGCACTCGCTCATCGCCATCGGGCGCGGCGAGGTGTTCGGCGTGGGACTGGGGGGAAGTATTGAAAAGCTCCACTGGCTGCCCGAGGCGCACACCGACTTTCTGCTGGCCGTGCTGGGCGAGGAGTTCGGGCTGGTGGGGCTAGTGTGCGTCATTGTCATGTTCTGGTGGCTCACACGGCACATCATGATTATTGGCAGACGCGCCATTGCGCTGGATCGCGTGTTTTCCGGTCTGGTGGCGCAAGGCGTGGCGGTGTGGCTGGGCTTTCAGGCGCTGGTGAACATTGGCGTGAACCTTGGGGCGCTGCCCACCAAGGGACTGACGCTGCCCTTTATGAGCTACGGCGGCTCGTCCATCATGGCGAACATGGTGGCCATCGCGCTGGTGCTGCGCGTGGAAGCTGAAAGCCAGGAGCTGATGCACACCGGGGGGACGCAGGCATGAGCGGCGCAGAAATGGCGAACGACAAGGGTGTGCTGGTCTTCGGGCGACTCGGGCGATTTGGGCGATTTGCTCGTCCCTTGAAAAGCCCGTTGCTCTGGGTGTGCTTGGCGCTGCTGTGCTGGGGGGCGGTGATGGTGTCTGCGGTAACAACGCAGCACACAAGCGGCTACTTTGCCAATGTCCCGCCTGACTATGACGTGCTGCAGCAAGGCGTGTGGATTGCTCTGTCGCTGCTGGTGGCTGTGGCGGTGTTTCACGCGCCGATGCACTGGTGGGAGCGCAATGCGCTGTGGCTGGCCGCTGGCACGGTGCTGTTGCTGGCGGCGACGCTGCTGGGGCCGAAAATCACGGGCGCGCGCCGCTGGATTGCACTCGGCTCGCTGCGTGTGCAGCCCTCTGAGTTGGCCAAGTTGGTCGTGGTGCTGTTTGCGGCCAGCCGCTTGGCGCGCCTGCCTCAAGCAGGTTCTTGGCGCGTTGTCGCGCCCATATTGGCGCTGGTGGCGATGGTGGGCGCGTTGCTGCTGGCGCAGCCGGACACGGGAGCGTTTGCTGTGGTGATGGCCGTTGCGCTGTGCCTGATGTATCTGGGCGGCGTCAAAGCGCGCGTCGTCCTGCTTGTCGCAGCACTGCTTGCTGTATGCGTGGCGATGTTTTGGGGCTCGGAATACCAGAGATGGAGGATGTTTACCTTCCTTGACCCGTGGAGTGATGCAGTAGGCGCGGGCTATCAGCTCTCTACGGCGCTCATCGCCATTGGGCGCGGTGAAATGTTTGGCGTGGGGCTGGGCAATGGCATTGGAACGCTGCACTTGCCAGAAGCGCACAACAGTTTCCTGCTGGCAGCCATTGGTGAGGCGTTTGGTTTGATGGGTATTGCATGTCTTGCCCTTGTGTTTAGCTGGCTTGCGTGGCGTCTTATAATGGGTATTGGTTGGCGTGCGATTGCACAGGGGCGTGTGTTTGCCGGCTTGCTGGCGCAGGGTATGGGTGTGTGGTTGGCTCTACAGGCGTTTTTCCATATGGGTGTGAACCTGGGCGTGCTGCCGACAAACGGGTTTGCGCTGCCCTTTATGAGCTACGGCGCCTCATCCATCATGGCGAATATGGTGGCCATCGCACTGGTGCTGCGCGTGGAGGCAGAAAACCAGGAATTGATGCACGTCGAGAAGGAGCGGCCATGAGCGCGGTGCAGGACAGATGCGCGCTGGTGATGGCGGGCGGCACGGGCGGGCACATCTTCCCCGGGCTGGCCGTGGCGCAGGCGCTGCGCGAAGCGGGCTGGCGTGTGCACTGGCTGGGTGCACCGGGTGGTATGGAGGCACGGCTTGTGCCGCCGCAGGGCTTTGCCTTTGAAGCGGTGGACTTTGGCGGCGTGCGCGGCAAAAAACTCTCCACCATGGCGCTGGCGCCGCTGCGTCTGGCGCGCGCTGTGGCGCAAAGCGTGCGCGTGCTGCGGCGCGTGCGCCCCAATGTGCTCGTCGGCATGGGCGGCTACATCAGCGTGCCCGCAGGGCTGGCGGGTGCAGCGATGGGCACGCCGCTGCTGCTGCACGAGCAGAACTCGGTGCCCGGGCTGGCCAACCGCACTCTTTCGCGCGTGGCGCGGCGCGTGTTTACAGCGTTTCCGAATGCACTGCCAAAGGGCGAATGGGTGGGCAATCCGCTGCGCGCCGTGTTCAGCCAGCAGGCGGCGCCAGAAGAGCGCTTTGCCGCGCGCAGCGGCGCGCTGCGCCTGCTGGTGGTGGGCGGCAGCCTGGGCGCGCAGGCGCTCAATGACATGGTGCCGCAGGCGCTGGCGCTCATTGATGCAGACAAGCGCCCCATCGTCACGCACCAAAGTGGCGAAAAGCAGCTTGAGGCGTTGCGTGCCGCGTATGAGCGCGCGGGTGTGCAGGGCGAGCTTGTGCCCTTCATTGACGACATGGCCGGCGCGCTGGCGCAGGCCGACCTGGTGGTGTGCCGCGCCGGCGCCAGCACCATCAGCGAAATTGCCGCTGTGGGCGCGGCGGCGCTGTTTGTGCCGTTCCCGCACGCCGTGGACGACCATCAGACGACAAACGCGCGCTTTCTCTCGGAGCAGGGCGCAGCCTGGCTGGTGCAGCAAAAGGAGCTGACGCCGCAAAAGCTGGCCGATTTCATTCAAACAACAGAGCGCAACGCCTTGGTGGAATGCGCGGTAAAGGCAAAAAACATGCAAAAAACTGGTGCCACGCAGGCCATCGTCGCTGCGTGCGAGGAGGTGGTGGCATGAGGCAACACGTGCACCACATTCATTTCGTCGGGTTGGGCGGCTCTGGGATGAGCGGCATTGCCGAGGTGCTGCACAACCTGGGCTACGCCGTCTCCGGCTCTGACCTGGCTGACAGCGCCACGCTGCAGCGGCTGGCGTCGCTGGGCATCCGCACCTTTGTGGGGCACGACGCCGCGCACATTGAGGGCGCGGATGCCGTCGTGACGTCCACCGCCGTCAAGGACGACAACCCGGAGGTGCAGGCCGCGCGCGCGCGCCGCATTCCCATCGTGCCGCGCGCCATGATGCTCGCTGAGCTGATG